>SLJS01000226.1 GCA_007135015.1 Alcanivorax sp.
CACCGTAGCCGGTCTCTGCGGCCTGACCATGATCCTGGCCGCCGGCTTCCTGTATCTGGCCCCCCGGTTGCCTCCCGCGGCGGAACTCCGCCAGGTGGAATTCCAGATCCCGCTGCGGGTCTATTCGCGGGAAGGGCGGCTGATCGGGGAATTCGGCGAGCAGCACCGCACCCCCATCTCCTGGGAGGATCTCCCCGAGGGCTTCGTGCGCGCGGTCCTGTCCGCCGAGGACGAGCGATTCTTCCGCCATGGCGGCGTGGACATACGCGGGCTGGCCCGCGCTGCCCTGGAACTGGCGCGCTATCGGGAGATCCGCTCGGGCGGCTCCACCATCACCATGCAGGTGGCGCGCAATTTCTTCCTCACCCGCGACCGGACCTTTCTGCGCAAGTTCAACGAGATCGTGCTGGCCACCCAGATCGAGAATCTGCTCACCAAGGAAGAGATTCTGGAGCTGTACCTGAACAAGATATTCCTCGGCCACCGGGCCTACGGCGCCGAGGCAGCGGCCCGGGTCTATTACGACCAGTCGATTGACCAGCTGAATCTGGCTCAGTGGGCCATGATCGCCGGGCTGCCCAAGGCGCCGTCCGCCTACAACCCCATCAGCAATCCGCAGCGTGCACTGGCGCGGCGCAACTGGATTCTCTCGCGCATGTTCGACCACGGCCATATCAGCGAACAGGAGTACGAGGAAGCGGTCAACGCCCCCATAACGGCCGGCTTTTACGCCACCCGCCCGGAAGTCGAGGCTTCCTATCTGGCGGAGATGGTTCGCCGGGAGGTGGTCGACAGCTACGGGGATGCGGCCTACACCGACGGCATTCGCGTTTATACATCGCTGGATGCACGAATGCAGGCTTCGGCAGTGCATTCGCTGCGCCAGGGGCTTCATGATTACGACGAGCGCCACGGCTGGCGCGGGCCGGAATCGCGCGTGGACATTGATGAACTGCCCGAGCTGCCGCCGCCCGGCGCGATGGAGGAAATGGACGAGGAAGAGATCCGCCGCGCACAGGAGGCATGGACGCAGCCGCTGGATGACTTTTTCCGCATCGGCTCGCTGGAGCCGGCCCTGGTGGTGGAAGCCGGCGAGGAAAGTGCCCGCCTGATCCGTGCCCGGGATGGCCAGGTCGAGCTTCCCATGGAAACCATGGCCTGGGCGCGGCCCTACCTGGACGCCAACAATGTGGGGGCCGCACCCGAAAAGCCCTCCGACGTACTGACTCCGGGAGATGTGGTGCGCCTGCGCCCCGACGCCACGGGCGACTGGCGGCTGGCACAGGTACCGGCAGTCCAGGGCGCGCTGACCGCCCTCGACCCGCAGACCGGAGCAGTGCGCGCCATGCAGGGTGGTTACAGCTTCGCGCTGTCGCAGTTCAATCGCGCGGCCGACAGCCGCCGCCAGACCGGCTCCGCCTTCAAACCTTTCGTGTTCGCAGCCGGTCTGGAAAACGGCATGAGCACCGCCACGGTGCTCAACGACGCGCCCATCGTTTTCGAGGACGATCAGCTGGAAGCGGCCTGGCGCCCCACGGGAGCGAGCGCGCGCTTTTATGGGCCCACCCGGCTGCGCGAGGCGCTGTATCGGTCACTGAACCTGGTTTCCATACGCCTGCTGCGCCAGGTAGGCATCCGCGATACGTTGCGCCTGCTCAACGAACTGGAACTGCCGGTGGAAACCTTTGCCCGGGACCTTTCCCTGGCGCTGGGCAGCGCGGCCATGACCCCGCTGGAAATGGCCAGCGGCTACGCGCTATTCGCCAACGGCGGGTACGTCACCACGCCCTGGATCATCGAGCGCATCGAGAACCGGGACGGTGACCTGATCTGGCAGGTGCCCGCCATTGTCCTGTGCAACCGTGAATGCGAACAGGCCCGGGAGCAGGAGCCCGAGCGCAATGCGCAGGCGCCGGACGAGGAGCGCGAGATCATCTGGACTCCCCGGCGGCTGGATGAACGCACCGCCTGGCTGATGGATTCCATGCTCAAGGATGTGATCCGCAAGGGAACGGGCCGTGCGGCGCGACGGCTCAACCGCGCCGACATCGCGGGCAAGACCGGCTCCACCAACGAGTACATGGACGCCTGGTTCGCCGGTTACGCCCCCTCACTGGTAACGGTCTCCTGGGTCGGCTTCGACAGCCCCTCGACACTCGGCCGGGGCGAATTCGGCGGGCGTGCCGCACTGCCGATCTGGATCGATTTCATGGAAGAGGCCCTGCGGGACAGGCCGGAGATCATCCCGCCACAGCCTCCGGGCATTGTCTCGGCGCGCATCAATCCGGAATCAGGCCTGCGGGCACGCTCCGGCGATCCGGACGGCATCTTCGAATACTTCCGCGAGGACCAGGTCCCCGAGGAGGACGAAAGGGAGCCAGCCCGCCGCAACGGCCGGGAAGAGGAAGAGGCGGTCCGCCCGGAAGATTTGTTTTAGCGCCCCTTCGGGGCGCAGCTGCGGGCTGCGAGCCGCGAGCTACGAGTCCCGCGCCGCCTCCGGCGGCGCTTTCCTTGCCCCTTGCCCCTTGTCCCTTGCCCCTTGTCCCTTGTCCCTTACTTCCCCGGAAAAATGTCGTCCATGGTTTTCAGGGGATAGTGTTCCGGATATTCCCTGCCGGCGACACCCGAGTCCACGGCGGCCCGGGCCACCGCTGCCGAGACGCGGCCCAGCAGGCGCGGGTCGTTGGGCTTGGGGATGATGTAGTCGGGGCCGAATTCCAGTGGCTCGCCTCCATAGGCCTGCAGCACTTCCTGCGGAACCGGATTCTCACGCACCAGCGAGGCAATCGCTTCCACCGCCGCCACCTTCATCTCCTCGTTGATGGCCGAGGCACGCACATCCAGGGCCCCGCGGAAGATATAGGGAAAGCCCAGCACATTGTTGACCTGATTGGGGTAGTCGGAACGGCCGGTGGCAATGATCAGATCGTCACGGACCTGCTTTGCCAGCTCCGGGCGGATTTCCGGGTCCGGGTTTGCCAGCGCGAAGATGATGGGGCGATCGGCCATCCTGCGAACCATGTCCGGGGTCAGCATGTCAGCGCCCGAGACACCGATGAAGACATCGGCACCTTCAATGGCGTCATCCAGGCTGCGCTTGTCGGTCTCGTTGGCAAAGGCGGCCTTGTACTGGTTGAGATCGTCGCGACGGCTGTGAATCACACCCTTGCGATCCAGGACCATGATGTTCTTCCTGGGCACGCCCATTTCCGCCATCAGCCGGATGGAAGCAATCCCGGCGGCACCGGCGCCCACACAGACCACGCGGATGTCCTGTTCACGCTTGCCCTGAAGCTTGAGTGCATTGCGCAGCCCGGCCCCAACCACGATGGCGGTTCCGTGCTGGTCGTCGTGGAATACGGGGATATTGCACTGCTCCTTGAGCACCCGCTCGATCTCGAAGCACTCCGGCGCCTTGATATCCTCCAGATTGATCCCG
>SLJS01000387.1 GCA_007135015.1 Alcanivorax sp.
AAGGGGCAAGGGGCAAGGGGCGAAAAAAGAAAAGAGGGAGCAGCGTTGCTGCTCCCTCTTTTCTTTCGTGCGCAGGACTCTGTGCGCAGGGTGTGGCGGCCTCGCCGTCAGGCGACCTGAACGGGGATGGCGTTGCTGGTGCTCTTGATCGCGTTGCCCTCGTCCAGATAGATGAGGCGTGGCTTGAAGTTGATCAGTTCGGCCGAGGAATAGGCGGCATAGGTGCAGATGATCACCCGGTGGCCGGGGCCGGCCTTGTGTGCGGCGGCGCCGTTGACCGAAATCATGCGCGAGCCGTCCTCGCCGCGGATGGCGTAGGTGGTGAACCGCTCGCCGTTTTCCAGGTTGTAGATCTGGATCTGCTCGTACTCCAGGATGCCCGCCATGTCCATCAACTCTCCGTCGATGGCGCAGGAACCTTCGTATTCAAGCTCCGCGTGGGTGACACGAGCCTGGTGCAGCTTTGCCTTCAGCATGGTGCACTGCATGACGTTTTACCTCTCTGAGCTACCTATTGGGACAGGCATCAGCGCCAGAATTTTGGCGCGCCAGTATGCCCCAATCATGGGGACCGCACAATTGTTACCCCGATATTGTCGATCAATCGGGTCGCGCCCAGCCGGGCCGCCGCGGCCACCAGCAGTTCCCGGTCTTCGGGGCCCGCCGGCGCCAGGCTCGCGGCTTCCACGACGCTGAAATAATCCGGCGTAAAGCCAAGATTTTTCAAACCTTTTTCCATCTCCCGTGCCAGGCTCGCGTAGTCGCGCTCGCCGTCGATGATGGCCTGGCGGGCCAGTTGGAGGTGGCGGTAAAGCTCTGGCGCTAGTGAGCGTTCGCTATCGGTCAGATAACGGTTCCGGGAGCTCATGGCCAGCCCGTCCGGCTCTCTTGCCGTGGCGACGCCGTGAATTTCCACGGGAAAGCACAGGTCCTCGGTCATGCGCCGGAGAATGGCCAGCTGCTGGTAGTCCTTTTCGCCGAAAAAGGCGCTGTCCGGCTCCACGATAAGGAACAGCTTGCTGACCACGGTGCATACGCCCCGGAAGTGTCCCGGGCGGCTGGCGCCGCACAGATGCCTGTCCAGCTCCTCGACATCCACCCAGGCCCGGTTCGGCCGGGGATACATCTCTTCCACCGGCGGAGCAAAGAGCAGATCGGTGCCACGGGCCGACAGGAGTTCGCGGTCGGCATCCAGTGTCCGCGGATAGGACTCGTAGTCCTCGCCGGGGCCGAACTGGGCGGGGTTGACGAACACCGTGGCCACCACCCGGTCACTGTTGCCCCGCGCCTCGTCCACCAGGCGCAGATGGCCTTCGTGCAGGTTGCCCATGGTGGGCACCAGCGCAACGGATTCACCGGCCTGTTTCCAGGCCCGTACCTGCTGGCGCACCTCCGCGATGGTTTGCAGCATCTTCATGGTTGAGACCGGGTCAGAAACAGTGTTCGTCGGCGGGGAAGTGGCCGGATTTCACCGCCTCGTCGTAGGCACGCAGGGCCGTCGGTACATCCGCGCCGGTCTCCGCCATGAAATCCTTGACGAAGCGGGGCGGTTTGCCGTCGGTCAGCCCCAGCATGTCGTGGACCACCAGTACCTGGCCGTGGCATTCCGGGCCGGCGCCGATGCCGATCACCGGCACCCCGACGCTGTCGACGAGCCGAGCGGTTACCTCCCGGGGCACGCATTCAAGCAGCACCAGATCGGCTCCGGCCTGTTCCAGTGCCCGGGCATCGCGGATCATGCTTTCGGCCTGTTCCTGGTCCCGGCCCTGCACGCGGTAGCCGCTGAACGCGTTCACCGCCTGGGGCGTCAGGCCCAGATGAACGCAAACGGGAACACCATTGCGCTTGAGCAGCGAAACGGTCTCTTCCAGCCAGCCCGCCCCTTCGAGTTTCACCAGGTTGGCGCCGGCCTGCATCAGCTGGCCGGCGGCATCCAGGGCACGCTCCGGCGTGGCCGCGGACAGGAAGGGCATGTCCGCCATGATCAGGCTGCCCTGGTTGCCGCGGTGCACGCAGGCGGTGTGATAGGCCATTTCCTCGACGGTGACCGGCACCGTGGAGTCCTTGCCCTGGACCACCATGCCCAGGGAGTCGCCCACCAGAATGACGTCAATGCCGGCGGCGCTTTCCAGCCGCGCGAAGCAGGCGTCATAGGCGGTCAGCACGGAAAACCGGCGGCCTTCGTTGCGGCATTGCTGCAGCTTGCGCAGGGTCACGGTCATCGGGGTTGCTCCGGAGGAGGATTCAGATCCTGATTCGATGGTAGCAGCTCGGGGGAGATCCGTTCCCGGCACCATGTTTACACCGCTCAGTGTTCCAGTGAGCGGGGGTTAAAATAGTGGCGACCGCTGCGGATGTCCAGCAGGTAATCAAGCAACTGCCCGTAGTCCGCCTCGCTGGTGGCAAGATCGATATCGGTGGCATTGACGATCAACAGCGGGCTCTCGTCGTAAAAATGAAAGAACCGGGCATAGGCCTCGTTGAGCCGTTCCAGGTAGTCGTCGCCGATGCCCTGCTCGTGGGGCTCGCCGCGCTCGCGAATGCGCTCGCGCAGCACCTGCGGCGGCGCCTGCAGGTAGATGACCAGATCGGGCACGGGCGCATCGAGCGTCAGGTGTTTATAGACCTTGTCGTAGAGCCTGAATTCATCCTCATCCAGGGTCACTTCGGCGAACAGCCGGTTCTTGTGGATCAGGAAATCACTGACCCGGACCCGCTCGAAAAGATCGTTCTGTTGCAGCGCGTGCAACTGGTCGGCGCGCTGGAACAGGAAGAACAGCTCGGTCTGCAGCGCATGGCGGCGCGGGTCGCGGTAGAAGCGCTCCAGGAAGGGATTGGCCTCGGGCTGCTCGAGCAGGGTCTCGCAATTGAAGCTGTGGGCCAGGCGCCGCGCCAGGGTGGTCTTGCCCACGCCGATGGGGCCTTCCACGGCAATGTACCCGGGCGGCCGTGGCGCCTGTGCGTTGTGCTGGTGCGTGCTCAATCCCCCGTCCTCTCCCGGTGAACCCTGGCAGGTCCATGGTACCAGACCCCCTGATTGCTCTGTGGCATCAACTGTGCGATCTGCCGGCCGCCCGGCAGCACCAGCTCCGGCGCTGCTTCACGCAGGGGTATCAGCACGAACGCCCGCTCATGCAGCCGCGGGTGGGGGATCTGCAGCCGGTCCAGGGCCAGGCTGCGGTCCGCCCAGAGCAGGATATCAAGGTCCAGGGTCCGCTCCCCCCAGCGGCGCGTGCGCACGCGCCCGGCCTCTCGCTCCAGCTGCTGAAGCGCATCGAGCAGGGCCAGAGGCTCCAGGCTCGTTTCCAGGGCGGCCACGGCGTTGATGAAATCGGGCTGGTCTTCGGGGCCCACCGGCCGGCTGCCGTAGAGCGAGGAAGTGGTGACCAGATGGGTCCCGGGCAACTCCTCCAGCGCACGTAGGCCCCGGC
>SLJS01000017.1 GCA_007135015.1 Alcanivorax sp.
AACGGCGCCGGGCGCCGCCCGGTAAAAGGAGCACGGACCCTTGGACGCCGCACGACTGGCCGCCAGACACCGCCGGGATGCGCCACGGCTGCGAAGCGCCGGGAAGTTCCTGCTCCGGCGGGTCGCCCGCGGCGAGCTGGTGGTGCTGGCGCTGCTTTGTGCCGCCGGCTCCGCCGCGCTGATTGGCTTTCTCTGGCTGCTGGGCGTGACCCTGGCCCGGCTGGTGGAGGCAGGCGGCGCCGGCGCCTGGCTGGTGCCGGCCCTGGCGGGCCTGGTGGGGCTGGCGCTGCTGCGCGCGGCGCTGACCGTGGTGCTTGCCCGATGGACCACGGGGCTGGGACTGCGGGTGACCGAAACCCTGCGCGCCGCGCTGCTCCATCGCGCCATGGACCCGGCCTGGCGACTGCGTCACCAGCAGAGCCCCGGAGGCTTCGCCACTCGGCTGGGGCCGGAGCTGGACAGCATTCAGCACTGGTATGGCCGCTACCTGCCGGCGGTCCTGGTCGCCGTGATCCAGCCCCTGTTGATCCTGTTGCTGGTGTTTCCCCGGGACTGGCTGGCCGGCACCCTGCTGGCCCTCACGGCACCGCTGATTCCCCTGTTCATGGCGCTGATCGGCATGGGCGCGGCGTCGCTTGCCGAGGACCAGCACCGGCAACTGGCGCGGCTGGGGGATCACTTTCTCGACCGGCTGCGGGCACTGCCGCTGCTTCGGCTGCTGCGCAGGACCAACGCCACCGCCGACGAAGTGGAAGAAGCCGCCCACGGCTGGCGCCGCTCGGCCATGCGCGTGCTGCGCGTCGCCTTTCTGTCCTCGGCGGTGCTGGAGTTCTTTGCCGCCGTGGCCATTGCCACCGTGGCGATCTATGTGGGCATGGCCCTGCTGGGCTTTCTGACTCTGGGTCCGGCACCGCAGATGACCCTGACCGCCGGCCTGGTGATTCTGCTGCTGGCCCCGGAATTCTTCGCGCCGCTTCGCACCCTGGGCCAGCGCTACCACGACCGCGCCGCCGCCCTGGCCGCCACCGCCAGCCTGCGGCCCCTGCTCGAAGATGAACACAGGCAGGAACCGGAACCATTTCGGGACAGGCACAAACCCAGAAACGGTAGCCCCCGGAACGCCAACCACCACCAAACGAATCTTCGCTGGGCCCGCGCGCCCGCCCTGACCGCCACCGGCCTGCGCCCGGCCCTGCCCGGCGCGGGTGAACTCCTCCCCGCCCCGGTGGAGCTACATGTGGAACCGGGAGAATGGCTGGCCATCACCGGCCCCTCGGGCAGCGGCAAGACATCGGTGGTTGATGCACTGCTGGGCCTGCTGCCCCGCGCATCCGGCGAGATCCGTCTTGGCGGGCGCCTTCTGGAGGAGATCCCGCTGGAGGAACGTCGCGCCAACATTGCCTGGCTGGGCCAGCAGGCCCGGCTGCTGGCCACGTCGCTGAAAGCCAATATCGCTCCCGGAGAACAGACCCCCTCGCCCGAGCGGTTGCAGCGGGCGGTGGAGCTCGCTGGCCTGGAAGAAGTGGTCGCGGCCCTTCCCCTCGGCCTCGAAACCCGGCTGGGCGAGGACGGCGCCGGTCTGTCCGGCGGCGAACGACGCAGGCTGGCGCTGGCAAGAAGCCTCTATTCCATGCCGCGTCTGCTCGTCCTTGATGAGCCCACCGCCGGGCTGGATGCGGCCACCGAGGCCCGGGTGCTCCGGTGCCTGCGCCGGCTTGCCGGCGAGTGCACCCTGATCCTGTGCACCCACAGCGAGGCGGCCATTGCCGCCGCCGACCGCGAGGTCCGTCTGCCCGCCAGCGGGGAACCGACACCATGAAGGAACTTCGCTTTCTCCTGTCCCTGGAGCAGGGCCGTCGGCGCTGGATTCTCGGCGGCCTGGCCCTGGCGTTACTCGCCGCCGGCGACTCGGTGGGGCTGGTGGCCACCGCCGGCTGGCTGATCACCGCCAGCGCCCTCGCCGGGGCGGCGGGGGCGGCGCTGGAGATCTTCGCTCCGGGAGCGCTGGTACGTGCCTTCGCGGTGACGCGGACGCTGGCCCGCTACGGCGAACGCCTGGTGCTTCACGAAGCCGTCTTCCGCATCATGGCGCGACTTCGCCGCCGGGTCTTTGCCGGCATGGCCGCGGCACCCTGGGCCCGCCTGATCACGCAGCGGCGGTCGCTGTCGCTCACACGTATGCTCGCCGATGTGGAAACCCTGGAAAACGTTCATGCCGGAGTGCTCGCCCCCTGGCTCGCGGCCACCGGCGCCACCCTCCTGCTTGCCCTGGCCGCGGCGCTGCTGCTGCCCGCCCCCTTCGCCCTGCTTGCGCTGCTGCTGGCCGTGCTGCTCACTCTTGCCTGCTTGCTGGTTTCCCGGGTCGACCGTCCCCACCATCTGCGCACCGAGCTGCGCCGTGACCGGGCACGGCGGCAACTGCTGGAGTTGCTCGAAGCCCACCGGGAACTGTTCTTTGCCGACCCGGGCGACCGGCAAACACGAAACTGGCTCCGGCGAGACCATGACCTGACCCAGGCGGGGCTGCGCCAGAACCTTCGCGCCGCACTGGGCGAGGCGGGGATCCAGCTGATTACGGCCGCGCTGCTCATTTGCGCCGTGCTGGCAGCGGCAGTGGTGGTGGACGCTGAGGCGGGCAATGCTCCCTGGCTGGTGCTGTTCGTGCTCGGGCTGCTGGCCGCCGCCGGGCTCTGGAGCGGCCTGCCGGAGGCCTGGCACAACCTGGCCGGCATCGGCGCCGCCACCCGCCGACTGCGCCGCGAGACCGCCGAAGCCGGGACGGCCAAAACCGGAGCGAAGGAAGCCACAGGGCGACAAGCGCCCACCGCCTCCGGCTGGACCCTCGAAGGCGTCACCCTGCGGCGGGGTGTCGCCGAGGCACCCCTGCTCCGGGACTTCCACCTGGAGCTTGCGCCGGGCGAAACGCTGTGCATTACCGGCAGCACCGGCTGCGGGAAGACCAGCCTGGTCGAAATGCTCTGCGGACTGCTGACACCAGTCGCCGGTTCTGTGCGCCTGGACGGCGAGGAAGTCTCGGAGCTTTCCGAGTCCCGACGCTTTACACGGGTGGCGGTGCTGCCCCAGGAGACCACGCTGCTGTCCGCTTCCCTGGCCGACAACCTGCGCCTGGGCAACCCGCGGGCGGATGAAGAAAGTCTGCGACAGGCACTGACCACCACCGGCCTCGGGCATCTTGCCGACCGGCTCGATCAGTGGGTGGGGCTCAATGGCCGCGACCTGTCCGGCGGCGAGGCCCGGCGGGTGGCGTTAATCCGCGCGGTACTAACCCCTTCGGCCGCGCTGATACTGGACGAACCCTTCCGGGGCCTGGACGCGGACCACCGCGCCCGGGTGCTCGACTGGGTGCTGGCAAACCGCAACGGTCGCACCCTGATCCTTGTCAGCCACGAAGTACCCGACGGCTGGAAGCCTGACCGGGCACTGCATCTGCAAGGCCCTCCGGCACCGGCATAGATCCGTGCCTGTCCCGATTCAGGACCGCTCTCCTTCGTGATGCTTGGCGGCTCACGTTGGGGAGGGTCATGAGACTCCCGGAATTGTCAAACTGCTGCTGTCTCCCCAGCAGAGCTGGGGGATTTCCCGTTACTATTAACTGCCAGGTTAGCTACCGATCCTCATGCAAGCGGCCTTCGACATACTTGTGGAGAATGCTGGCAACAAGTGTTTGGTAGGGGATACCCTCAGCCAGCGCTTTCTTTTGCAGTCCCCGCAGGTCCTTGGAAGAAAGCCTGATGTTGATGCGGGCATCTTTCTTGAACATGGCTTCCGCGTACTGTTGATGCCGCGCTTTTCGATCCTCAATATCCGGCGCCCGCTGTAACTCTCCAGCATCAAACGCGTCCAGAATTTCCTGCTCTTCTTTATCCAGCCTGCTCATTTGGGACCTCCCAAATAGGTTTTGGTCGCTTTTCGGCTCGGGATGATCGTTTTCAGAAAAATCTCATCCTCTGACTCCACGAAGGGCACCAGACAAGCATACCCCTCGATTTCAATCACATGAATTTGTTGCCCCGGATACCGTTCCTGATTCGGATGCTCGAACGTGTCCAGAATACCTCCAAGCGAGATATGCAACACCACATCCTCGAAAGAGATGTTCCTTTCCTCCAGGAGAAGCTTGTTCTTCTCCGGGTTCCATGTGATCGGCTTCATGAGCAAGATTGTACCACATTGTGTGCTTTATGTACTCAGCGGCAAGGATGCCCGCTTGGTGCCTGTCCGGATTCAAGGGTCGTTCGTGCCTGTCCCGATCCAGGACCGAATGGTTGCCTGTGCGGGCTCGTTTCGCTACATTTGTAGCATATTGCTACATATGGAGGCGGCATGGCAGGTCCCGTGCGACTGGATGCGGCGCTGATGCGGGCCGCGGAGGCGGAAGGCCGGCTTCAGCGGCGCAGCACGCCCCGGCAGATCGAGTACTGGGCGGAACTGGGTCGGCAACTGGCCGGCGAGCTTTCCATGGAGGATGTTCTGGCCGTGCGCCAGGGGTTGGCGCGTGTCCAGGTGACGCCGGTGGAGGCCGCGCCGGTGGACCCGGACGAGGTATTCGGCGAGGTGGAGGCACTGCGCGAAAGCGGTGCCCTGTACCAGGCCGTCGCCGAAGGCGACCACCACTACGAGCCCAGCCGCACCCGTCCCGGGCTGCTTGACCGGGTCCATGCGGACGGCCGGCGGGAGACCGGCGTGTTCCGTGACGGCCGGTTTCATGCAAGCGAAAGCGCATGAGCCCGCCCCGGCTCTGGCTGCTTGCCGGCGGCAATGGCGCCGGCAAGTCCACCTTCTATCGCCTTTTCCTGGCCCCCCGCGGGCTGCCCTTTATCAATGCCGACCGCATTGCCCGGGATCTGGTGCCCTCGGCCCCGGAGCAGGCCAGCTACCAGGCCTCGGCCATTGCCGAATCCCTTCGCACGCAATGGCTCGAAAAGGGCCGTTCGTTCTGTTTTGAAACCGTCTTTTCCCACCCTTCCAAGGTCGATTTCGTCGCCCGCGCCCGGGCGCTCGGTTATGAGGTGGTCTTCGTCTACATCCACCTGGAGAGCGCGCAGCTGAACCTGGCCCGGGTCAGCCAGCGCGTCACCGCCGGTGGTCACGGCGTGCCCGAAGAAAAGGTCCGCTCGCGTCTGCCCCGCACCCTGGAGCATGTCCGGCGCACCGTGCCCCTGGCCACGGAGCTACGGCTGCTGGACAACAGCTTCCGGGAAAGTCCCTTCCGGGAGATCGCGCTGGTAAGAAAGGGGGCTCTGGTCCGGGGTGTGTCTCCCCTGCCCGACTGGGCCCGGCAGATCCTCCCGTAGCAGGCTGTGGAAAACAGCCTGTACTGCTACCAGGCAGCCTTCCCCCGCGTGTATTCGTGCCTGTCCTGATTTCGTGCCTGTCCCGAAATAGTCCCGGAATATCCGGGCCGGGTGCTGACCCGGGTCACGCATTGGCAGCGGATGCGGTTGCATGATGGGGCTTCCATACAGTTGGAAGGGAGTTCCACCCATGTTCGACAACCAGGAAGTTGCCCTGATTACCGGTGCGGCCACGGGGATCGGGCGAGCCACGGCACTGGCCTTCGCGCGGGCCGGGGCGCGCGTGGCCGTCTCCGATCTGGACCGCGAGCGTGGCGAGCAGGTGGCGGAAGAGATCAGGGAAACCGGCGGCGAGGCGGTGTTCATCGCAGCCGATGTCTCCGACCCGGAGGATGTGAGCGCACTGCACCGCAGCATTCTGGAGACCTGGGGACGCCTCGACCACGCTTGCAACAATGCCGGCATCGAGGGCCAGCAGGCGCCCACCGGTGAAAGCACCCTGGAGAATTTCGACCGGGTGATGGCGGTAAACCTGCGTGGCCTCTACCTGTGCATGCGCGAGCAGATCTGGATCATGGCCAACGAGCAACGCGGCAGCATCGTCAACATGGCCTCGGTGGCGGGTCTGGTGGGATTTGCCGGACTGCCTGCCTACTGTGCCTCCAAGGGGGGCGTGATACAGCTGACGCGCACCGCGGCCCTGGAGTACGCGGAACTCGGCGTGCGGGTGAATGTGGTCTGTCCGGCCGCGATTCGCACGGAGATGATCGACCGTATCACCCACCACGACCCGGACACCGAAACGCAGTTTCGCGCCCTCCATCCCATGAACCGCATGGGCACACCCGAGGAGGTGGCCGATGCCGTGCTCTGGCTGAGCTCCCCGGGAGCCGGCTTTGTCACCGGCCATGCACTGACGGTGGATGGCGGCATGACCGCACGATAGGCAGGCGCGCGATTGCGCCTGTCCCGAATTTCGGGCCGGATTTCGCACAAATGCGGTGTCGTTCGCGGTATCAGCGGATTTTCCCATGGGAGTACGACGTCTCAGAGGCTAGAATGCGCGCCGTCGCCGGCGGGGTCGCCTTGTCCGCCGGTCGGGGCCATCACGAGGATAGGGTATGTCCGGCGAGAAGTGGTTTATCGAGCATTTCGAAAGCGAGGGAACGGCCTTCGGGTTGCGGCTGAACCGCAAGCTGGAAGCGAAGCGCACGAAGTACCAGCATATCGAGATCTGGGAGACCGAGACATTCGGTTATCTGATGACCATCGACGGCTGCACCATGGTCACCAGCCGGGACAACTTCCTCTACCACGAGATGATGGCCCACCCGGCGCTGTTCACCCATGAGCGCCCGGCCAACGTGGTCATCATCGGCGGCGGCGACTGCGGCACCCTGCGCGAGGTGCTCCGCCACCCGGAAGTCGAAAAGGCCTGGCAGATCGATATCGACGAGATGGTCACGAAACTGGCCCACAAGTACTTCCCGGAACTGTGCGAGGCCAACGACGACCCCCGCGCCGAGCTGCTGTTCAGCGACGGCGTGGAGTGGATGCACGAGCGCGAGGCCGGCAGCATCGACGTGATCATCGTCGACTCCACGGACCCTACCGGCCCGGCGGAAGGGCTGTTCACCGCCGAATTCTTCGCCGACTGCCGGCGCGTGCTGCGCGACGGCGGCGTGCTCGTTCAGCAGAGCGAGTCCCCGCTGCTGCACGGCGAGACCATCATCCGCTCCATGCACCGCAACATGAAGGAAGCCGGCTTCGACACCACCCAGACCCTGCACTTCCCCGTGCCGGTCTACCCCTCCGGCTGGTGGAGCTGCACCATGGCGGGCAAGTCCGCGGAGGTGAACCGGTTCCGCGAGGACGACGCGGGGAAAAGACCCTTCCACACGCGCTACTACACCGCCGACATGCACCAGGCCGCCATGCAGTTGCCACCCTTCCTGGAAGAGGCGATCACCGCCGGGGAATAGCGCCCCGCCGCGGCCGCGGGCGTCGGGCTTCGGGCTTCGGGCCGCGAGATTGCGCGGCCCCTGCTATTCGGTCCCCTCTCCCCTCGTGAGGGTGTCGTGAAAACCCTTACTGACTGCCCCCGCGCTCACGATTGGAAGCCTCCCCCTGCGAAGGGGGGCGGAGGCGGGAAAAGGTCCGTCCCAATGGACGGACCGCCGCCGGAGCGAGCCGAGCTCTGCGAGGCTCCGGGCCGCGCAAGCGGTATGGAGGGGGAGGCCGCCGCAGGCGGCCTTGCGCGGCTTCGCCGCGTCCCCACCCCGGCCCTCCCCCTCGCGGGGGAGGGAGCCCGTTAATCAACCCGCTCTGCCAGCGAAGGGTTTTTACGACACCCTCCGTGCGGGTGAGGGACAGGGAGAGGGGAGGAATTACGGGAAAGCGTCAAGCAGTGCGGCTACCGTAGCGCTCACCCTCTCCCCAGCCCCTCTCCCATCAAGGGAGAGGGGCTTCAACGGCACGGCCTCGCTATTCAGTCCCCTCTCCCCTGGGAAGGTGTCGCAAAAGGCTTGTGGGAGCGCACCTTGGGGCGCGAAGAAGCTGGCACGATAGCTGGAATCCGGGGCCTTCGCGGCCCAATGTTCGCTCCCACAGGTGCCAGTAGACCCGTTTGCGACACCGTCCTCACGGGGGAGGGAGCTGTCTTCTCCGGCCACCGATCACCGACGGCCGAGCACTCCGAAAGCGTCCCGGTACAGATAGACCCGCCGGATGAACTCGCGCAGGAAGTCCGGGTCCTCCAGGTCTTCCTCGTCGCAAAGCGGCATCTCCGGGAAGCGCTCGCGAATACGCGCGGCAAAGGCGCCGCTGGTAGTATCGATTTCACGGTCGTGCCGGTCGAACAGGGGCGTGGTGCCCAGACCGCAGCTCGGTGATCGGGCCTTGAGCACGAAACCACACAGCGGTTCGGTCACGCTGTCGGCATGGTCGGTCAGCGCCGCGGTGTAGTCCTCGTCCGGTTGCTCGACGCCACGCACCCGGACCCCATCGGCGAAACGCACCAGCTGGATGGGCGGGCGCGGCACGGGCAGGCCGATGCCCACCTCCGGGCAATAACGCCGCAGCGCCACATGCCGGGACAGTTCCTCCGCCACGGTGACGCTGCGTTTCGCCTGGCCGTCGTAGCGCACGGGTTCACCCAGCAGGCAGGCGCTGGTACCCACAAGGGGTTTATCATGGCGGCTGCGGCCCGGTCCGGATTTCACGGATCTCGGCTCCATCAGGTTCTTCCACGGACAGGACAGTAAAGCATATGCAGGGTGTTTTTCTCGACAGTGACACCATCGGCCCCGGCGACCTGGATCTCGCCGGGCTGGAGCAGGCTCTCCCGGGCTGCACCTTTCACGGCCAGACGGCTCCGGAAGAGCTGCCCGAACGAATTGCGGAAGCAGAGGTAGTGCTCACTAACAAGGTGGTGCTGGATGAGCCAGTGCTGGCGCAGGCGCCGGCACTGAAACTGATCTGTGTGTGCGCCACGGGCACCAACAACGTCGACCTGGACGCCGCCAGACGCCGGGGCATCCCGGTGTGCAACGCCCGCGATTATGCCGGCCCCGGCGTGGCCCAGCACACCCTGGCACTGATGCTCGGGCTGGCCACCCGCTGGCACCAGTACCACAACGATGTCCGTGACGGCGCCTGGAGCCGCTCGCCCATGTTCTGCCGCATGGATTACCCGGTGATGGAACTGGCGGGCAAGACCCTGGGCATCGTGGGCTATGGGGTACTGGGCCGGGCTGTCGCGCATCTCGGCGCGGCGCTCGGCATGCGCGTGCGCGTAGCGCGCAGCCTCCGGCCCCGGGCGGCGCCGCAGCCGGAGCGTGTGCCCCTGGAAACGCTGCTGGCGGAGGCGGATGTGCTTTCCCTGCATTGTCCGCTTACTGAGCACTCCCGGAACCTGATCGGCGAACGGGAACTGGCTGCGATGAAATCCACGGCGATGCTGGTCAATACTGCACGGGGCGGCCTGGTGGACGAGCCCGCCCTGGCGGATGCACTGCGCAACGGCGTTATCGCCGGCGCGGCGCTGGATGTGCTGTCACAGGAGCCTCCACCGCCGGACCATCCGCTACTGGCCGTCGACATTCCCAACCTGATCATGACGCCCCACAATGCCTGGGTGAGTCGTGAATCACGGCAACGGCTTCTCGACGATGTGGTCGATAACCTCCGCGCCTGGCGGCGCGGCACGCTGAGAAACTGTGTCAACGGTATGGAGGCGGCATGAGCGACTGGCTGCAGAGGGAAATTCACCTTCCCGCGCAACGCCGGGGGTTTCACCTGGTGACCGGGGAAGTACTGGAACAGCTCCCGGAGCTGCACGCATACCGTACCGGACTGCTGCATCTTTTCATTCGCCACACTTCCGCCTCGCTGACCATCAACGAGAACGCGGACCCGGATGTACGCGGTGATCTCGAAAGGCATTTCAATCAGATGGTGCCGGAAAACCAGCCGTACTATGAACACACCCTGGAAGGTCCGGATGACATGCCCGCGCATATCAAGACGGTGCTGATCGGCCCGTCGGTTTCCATTCCGGTCAGCAACGGCGAACTCAACCTGGGCACCTGGCAGGGCATTTACCTGTGCGAACATCGCGACCGCGCCGGCAGCCGCACGCTTGTGGCAACGTTGCACGGGGAGAAATAGCGCCTACGGCGCTAGTGGCGAGGGGCGAGAGGCGAGAAAAAAGTGGTCGGTGGTCGGTTGGCAGCGGTCAGAGAGAGGGGGTCGCAATAGCCACTCTCCCTTGAAGAGGGTGTCGCGAAAGGTTTGTGGGAGCGCACCTTGGGGCGCGAAGAACCTGGCACTGTGCCGAAATCCGGGGCCTTCGCGGCCCAAGTCCGCTCCCACAAGTGCCAGAAGACCCTTTTGCGACGCCCTCGCGAGGGGAGAGGGGACCCTCCAGCAAGGCCGTGCGCTGAAGAGCACCAGCTCTGGCGATTGTGGGCAGGGTGCGCAATGCGCACCCTGCATCCGACCGCTGCCGACCGACCACTTCTTTCTCGCCTCTCGCAACCCGCCGCTGCGCCCCGAAGGGGCACAAGTCATTCCGAAATCCAGCGAAGGAATTCGCGGCGTTCCTCTTCGGTGGCCTGGGACCAATAGGCCTTGAGCAGATCCAGATACTGCTTTTCCTCTTCCGGGGCGTCCTTGTCCTCCGCCTGAGTCCGGGCAGTGGTGGAGGTGTCCACCGGGGCGGCGGCCACGGTCTGCGCGGGACGTATCCGGGTTTCGCGCACATCGGGGCGGCTGGAGGCAAGCACGCCACGCTGCAGCGGCACGGTTTCCGGCTCGGCGGCAATCCGCTCGCCGGTATCCAGGTTCTCGATCCAGCCATGAAAATCCGCGGCCAGCGCCTCGGCTTCACGGATATTGCCCGGGCGGTCGTATTCCAGACGGTAGCGCTCACCGGCATCGCCTTCGAGCGCGAAGGTTATACCGTCGGACAACAGGGTGCGGTGGCCGCCGGTACGCTCTTCCCAGAGTTCCCGGTAGAAGGCAAGAATCCGGTAGCCGCCGGGCTCGAGATGCAGCACCCGGTCTCCGCTTCCGAACAGCGGCGCGTCCAGTTCCACCTCCTGGCCGTTGATGCTCAGGATCTCCAGCCTTGGCGGCACCTTGAGCACGAGCAGCTGGTCGTCTTCCCGGGCCGCCCCTTCGTACAAAGGTATCACTTGGGTCTGGCTGCAAGCCGAAACAAACAGCAGCAGGGGGAGTGTGATCAGAAAAAGCGGGTTTCGCATGCACATCTTCATCATCCTGGCGTTTCCTACACGAACCATGTATCGGGTCGGTCAATTTCTTCGTTGTTCATGGCGGCAATCAGTCCGCGAACAGTACGCACCACGAACCAAAGGAATGTCAGTAACAGGAGCACCACGCCCACTCCGACGGGTGAAAGAATCATGCTGATCAGCCAGTACAGCACTCCGATCCAGAAGGTGCGGTACTGAAACCGGAAATGCTCCTGCCATAGCGGGTCGGCACGCTCATGATGTAGATGCGCAATGACCACGCCCACAATCGCCGTGACTCCGAACAGGATGGGAATCAACGATACCAGGTAGAGCACATATACCGCGCGGGCAAACAGTGCCTGATTGCGTTCGCTGTCATCCATGCTGCGTCATTGCTCCTGCAGGCATGCCTCCCGGCAAGCTTCCTCGCTATCGAAAGGCACCGTGCCGTCATCTCCGCCGCCCCAGATAAAGGGCCGGCACTCATTCCAGCTTTCGTGGAAATACCAGCGTTCCAGGGATTCGGTCCCCTGCCCGGACGAGGGCGCCTGATAGCATTCCTCCGCCAGCGGGCGGCTCTGGCAGCCCGCAAGCAGTATCAACATGGCCGCCGCGGTCAGCGGCAGTGCTTTTGATCGCACGGAACCTCCTTGCCTTCGGCAATCCGGATTACGGTCTTCTGCAGCAGCAGGTTGTTGGGCAGTGTATAGATATGCCCATCTTCGTCTTCCAGACCAATGTAGAAGAAGCCCATTGTACGCACACGCCCGGTAAGGGTGTTGTCGCCGTCGAGCACACGAATCCTGTCGCCGATGTGATAGGGCGCGCCAAAGAACACGATCACCGCCGCGGTCACATTGCTCAGAATGGACCAGCTTGCGAACAGCGCTATACCTATCAGCGCGAAAATGGACGAGAAGAAGACCACGAAACCCCGGCCCGTAAAGCCCCAGACAAGGCTCAGCCCCATCAGGCCAAGCAGAGCCATGGTAGCATTGATCAGCACCGCCACCTGGAAAATCCGGCCGTGGTCGAAGCCACGGCGCTCACCGAAGCGCAGGGCGAAACCCCGCAGCAGCGAGGCGACGAACAGGGCCGCCGCGATGATCAGTGCGGATAGCAGCAACTTGATGAAAAGATTGTCCATACCGTTCTCCGCGCTCTAGTCCGGGCTAACCCCGGTGGTCGCTGACAAAGGGATTGTTGCGGCGCTCCTCGCCCAGAGTGGACATGGGCCCGTGCCCGGGTATGAAGGATACCTCATCACCGAGGGGAAAGACCTTTTCCCGGATGGCGGTGACCAGCTGGTGGTAATCGCCCCGGGGGAAGTCAGTGCGGCCGATGGAGCCGGCGAAAAGCACGTCTCCGACCACCGCCAACGCCGCCTCCGGCTGGAAGAAGATCACATGGCCGGGCGTGTGACCGGGACAGTGGAGCACCCTCAGCCGCAAGGTGCCGACGGTGACCTCGTCGCCGTCGTGCAACCAGCGCTGCGGCGTGAAGGCCTCCGGTACGGGAAAACCGAACATCTGCGCCTGCTGCGCAAGCATGTCGATCCAGAAGGCGTCATCCGGGTGGGGCCCCTCCACGGGCACGTCCAGCTCCCGGGCAATTTCCGCCACGGCCCCCACATGGTCCAGATGCCCGTGGGTAACCAGTACCTTTTCCGGTGTGCCGCCGCTGTCGCGCACCGCCGCCAGAATCCGCCCGGCATCACCGCCCGGGTCCACCACCGCAAGCCGGCCTGTCTGCTCACAGAGAAGGATCGAGCAGTTCTGCTCGAAGGGCGTCACGGGAATGATGGTGTATTGCATGATGGGCCGGCCGTCACTCGTCTGGCAGTGAGATCAAAAAGGGTGAAAGGCACGAGTATAACAGGCGTGCCGGGGTCCGTAGCGGGCGGGTGGCGGTTGGGCGGGCTT
>SLJS01000012.1 GCA_007135015.1 Alcanivorax sp.
CTCTGTTTCCGGTCGCCTGTTTTGGGTCCGGCCTTTTATCCACCAGCGGACACCCAACTGTGGGTCGCGACCGTACGGACCTGCGCTGCGAGCGGCGCGGGCACACCTGCTGCGGAGCTCCGAGCGTGGTGTTCAAGCATCGGGGGCACGTCGTGCCCTCGGGACCTGCGGGCCGGATCAGTCGCGTTTGTGCTCCTGCGCTTTCTTCAGAGTCTCCTTCTTGACGTTTACGTAGAACACGTGGTCGTCATCGTCCATGGTGTGCTTCATGTGCTTCCAGCCCAGGCTGACTTCCTGTCCGCCAAGCCCGAGAAAGCCACCTGTCTTGACGACGGCGCCCAGTACGCGGCCGTCCCCACCGATAACCAGATCCTGGATCTCGCCAATCTTGTCACCGGATTGACGGTGCTTGACGGTGGCACCGATTACATCGCCAGCGTAGTGGGCGCCCGCGGGCTTGCGGGTCATGAAGTGCTCGCCGGCACGTTCCTCCGCATCAGCCCGTTTCTGGCTGCGGTCATCCGCGAATGCGGCGGTGCTCAGTGCCAGTCCCGGAGCAATGGCTGCGGAAAGTGTTAGCGCGGTCAGGGTCTTCATCAATTCCATGATTATTCCTCCTGTGATCGTCGGCAGTTTCCCGTACCCTCTCGCTGCCGGACCCTGACCCACTCAGAGCGCAGCGCCCGGTTTGCGGGAAGGTTGTTTTACCCTGTGCCTCAACCAGCGCATTGTCGGTGCGGTTGCACACACACGGCCCGGATATTGCGACTTTTCCTGGCTCAGCCTGGCCCGGGTTTCAGCCAGCCCATTCCGCAGAAAGCGGACTACCTGTCGCAGCGTGCGTGCGCCAGCGCACAGAGCGTTTTACAACACACTGCGAGAATTTCCCGGAGTTCGAAAGGATGCTCCGCGCACCCCGTCGATGCCGACGGTTCAGGGACAACTCGTGCCCCGGGAAACAACTTTGGTGCGGACCTTGTATCGTTCTAAGACCAGGTGTGCAGTTCAACAGCCAGGAGTGAAAGCGCCATGAAATTCAGCAACGCCATTGCAGCCACCCTGCTCGTAAGCCCTCTGATGATCGGCCTTTCGGCCTGCCAGGATCAGGGCCCCATGGAAGAGGCCGGTGAGGCCGTTGACGATACGGTGGACGACGCAGGCGATGCCATTGAGGATGCCACCGACGGCGACTGATCACCGCCTCCTGCGGGCTGGCTCAGAATCATTACGGCACAACGACGGCTTGCGTCAGAGGGCGCGGACCGGGAATCCTTATCAATCACGACAACCGTCGTGGCCGGGCTCTTGTTGAGCACCCGTTGCAAAGGCTCCGTTGTGCCCGCGATCAGTCGGGATTTCTGCTCGGCGGTCACTCCTTAATTCGTAGTCCTGATATTTACGTACGGCACGGCGGGTCTCCCTTGTTGAACACAAGAATCTGTTACTCGGCGCATCGCTGCAGGTCCATCCCGGATCACTGCAGCGCTGGTTCTCCAGAAAGGCAAAACAGTGAAGCCGGAAAAAAACAGCCTGATAGTACATTAGATGGCTCGTGATTCATGCCGGGGGAGCGAATCATCGTATTCCTACAAGAAGTTCCGATTTTTCCTGCATACGCGCCTGCCTGCCCTGCACCAGACTTGGCATGGCACTGGCAATCACCATCATGGAGTATCCCCATGGACGGGCAGCATCAGGAAAAATCCACTCTTTTCATTGAGCGCCTGCGTGGCAAGGGCACCGAACTGATTATCGAGACCTGTCTGGAGCCCGGCGAGGGCTGGTACTACCGGGTCCGGGGCCGGCACGGACAGTTCGCGGAATGCCTGGTGCCGCTACCGACAAGACAGCGGGCCCTGCGGGAGGCCCGTTACATGATCCGGCGGGCCGGCATGGACCGGGTTCCCCGTGCCGACAATGACGGCCCTGCGACCTTCAGCACGGAAGTCGTCGATCCCCGCAAACGGCGCTGAGCCGCTCCCCCCTTTCATTCGGCAGCACCCTTGCCGCTTCCGCTCGTGAACCACGGCCGGCGGGATGGTTACCGCCGGTCTCCGGCTCCGTACCGGTGCAGAAACTCCCGCGACCGCTGTCCGCTGCACGCTGCCCCCTGCGTTGTGCCTGTCCCGAACTCTCACTGATCGCCGACCGCTGAGCGCCGACCGCCGAGCGCCGAGCGCCGAGCACTATTCAGTGCCTGTCTCGGTTTCGTGCCCTTTATTCGTCCGACCTCCCGTTTCGTGCCTGTCCAGAACCTTTTCTGTCTCGAACGATCGCTGACCGCCGACCACCGAGCACTGACCACCACTCGGTGCCTGTCTCGAATTCATTCGGGTTTTCTTACGGAAGCAGTGGTGGATGGCTGACACGGGTAAGCGGTGATATCCTGCATCGAAAGGATATAAGAACAACTTCTAATGGCACTTCGCTACCCGGCACTGGTTCTTGTTTTCCTCCTGCTGCCCGTCCAGGCCGACGGCCATGGCGGCGGGCTGGACGGGCAAGGCGGACATGTGGATCGCCGCACCGGCGAGTACCACTGTCACCGTGAGCCCTGTTTCTCGCTGCATCAGCAGCAGCGCGACGCGGAGGAGGAAGCCCGGGCGGAAGGCCGGCCCTACAGCCGGCTCTATGATCGCGACGACTGGCCACACTGGGTCGATGACAACGGCAACTGTCTGGACGCCCGGGCGGAGGAACTGGCGCGCAGCAGCCTGGAACCGGTGGAGTTCCACGAGCACAACGAGTGTCTGGTGGCCTTTGGAAAGTGGAAGGACCCTTATACCGGCGAGTTGCACCATGTGGCCCGGGACCTGGACATGGATCACCTCGTGCCGCTTCGCCATGCCCATGGCCATGGCGGTGATCGCTGGTCCCGCGACAGGCGCCGGCGTTTCGCCAACGATCCGGACAACCTGGTGGCGGTGAGTGCCTCGCAGAACCGTTCCAAGGGGTACCGGGGGCCGGACGAGTGGCTTCCGCCCAACGAGGACTACTGGTGCGAGTACGGTCGGCGCTGGTCGGCGGTGAAGGAACGCTATGAGTTGATGGTGACCCCACCGGAAGAGCAGGCGCTGGAAAAAATGGCGGCCACCTGCGACGAAACGCCATAAGAAGATGTCACCAGAGAACCCGACCTCCCCGCAGGAACGCTGCTTGCGGCGCGAACACCGGACTCCGCCACGGAGCTGCATGCGCCCCGGGCTTCGCGGACAAGGCCTCCCCCTGCAAGACCTTTAGTCGCACCGTCCACAGAAAACAGTTCCCTTCAGCCGCCCTGCCTGGCATTCGGCTCCAGGTAGGCGCGTCGTTGCACCTCCGGCATGTCCCGGACGGCCTGGTGAAGCATGGTGCGGGGCATGTGCGCATGGTGACGATCCAGAAACCGCCGCGCGGCCTCGGGGTTGCGCCTTTCGATCTCGCGCAGCATCCAGCCGACCGCCTTGTGGATCGACGTCTCCGGGTCCCGCAGGAGACGTTCGGCCAGACGCAGGGCCGGTTCCGGCTCGCCCTGCTTGATGAAAGGAAGGGTGGCCACCAGGGCCAGACGGCGTTCCTGAACCCGTTGCGACCCCGCCAGCTCTTCCAGGCGCTCGATGCTGTCGCCTCCGGCGCGCAGATGGGCACCCACGATATGCTCGGCGGCAACATCCACCAGCTGCCAGGTGTTGATGCGATCAGTGCAGGCAAGACAGGTTTCGTAGACAAGACGGCGCTCATGCTGGTCGCGGCACTGGTAGCGGCGCACCAGGATCAGGAGTGCAAGCAGGCGCTCTTCATGAAACGCGGAGGCAAGCAGCCGACGGAGAACATGGACCGGCAGGCCTTCGTACTCCGGAACCAGGCGATGGAGTGCGGGGGTCCGGATGCCCAGGAATCGCTCGCCTTCGCTGGTCTCGCCGGGCGCGGTTGCGAACGACCGGGCCAGTGAACGGGCGGTCCGCCCGTCCGAGAGTTCACGAAGGCGCGTACGCAGGTGATCAAGCATCGTTGCGGCACCTCGTCTACAAAGGGTCTGGACGTCCGCCGCGACGGCAAGCATTCTGGGAAGGGGCGGGCGGAGCCGTACAGGGCCGGCACAAGTCTAACAACGGGAACAGGCAGGGAAATGGTCATGCCGCACAGGACACGCACATGGATGCTCGCTTTCGCTGCCGGCTTTATTGCCGTGCCGGTGTTCCACCAGGGGATGCTGACCATTCTGGGCGCGATCGGCCTGACGGGCGCCGGGGTCTTTTCCATGGAGGCCACCTGGCCCTTCGGGCTGCCGCGCATCTGGTCGCTGGCCTTCTGGGGCGGCGTCTGGGGGCTGGTGCTGCTGGCGGCGCATCCCTATCTCCCACGGGGCACGAACTACTGGCCTTCCGTGGCGGTCTTCGGGGCACTGGGGCCCACGCTGGTGGCCTGGCTGGTGGTGGGGCCGTTGAAGGGACAGGGCCCGGCCGAGGACCTGAGTCTTGCCGTGGTGATCACCGGCCTTCTGGTCAATGCGGCCTGGGGGCTCGGCACGGCGGCATTGCTGGCTGCCTTCCGGCAACCGGAAGGCAGCCTCAAGCCGAAATACAGATAACAACCGGAATGCAGAGATCGAGATGATACTGGCTCCCCTGAAGGTTGTCTGGCTCTTTCTGTGGCTGGTGCTGCTGACCGTTACGCTGTTCGTGCCGGTGGTGGTGTCGGCATCGCTGGGGCGTTCGGGCAAGCTGGCATTTTTTCTCATGCAATGCTGGGCCTGGATGGTGCTGCGGGTGACCGGCGCACGCGTGGTGGTGCGCGGCCGCGAGAACGTGGAGCCCGGCCAGCGGTACGTAATCCTGAGCAATCACCAGTCCCATGCCGACATCCCGGCTCTGGTGACCTCTCTGGGGGTGCCCTACCGGTGGGTGATCAAGAAGGAGTTGCGCGCCATCCCGCTGTTCGGCCATGCGCTGGCGGCCTCGCGCAATGTTTTCATTGATCGCTCGGACGGCACCCGCGCCATGGAAAGCATCCAGCAGGGTGTCGCGCAGCTTCCGGAGGCAACCAGTATCCTTTTCTTCCCGGAAGGCACGCGATCACCGGACGGAAACATGCTGCCCTTCAAGAACGGCGCCTTTGTCGCCGCCCGTGACAGTGGCCTGCCGATCCTGCCGGTCACCGTCAACGGCTCGCGCCGGTGCCTGCCCAAGGGCAGCGCGGTGTTTCGCCGGGGCACCATCGAGATCGTGATCCATCCTCCGATACAACCGCGGGCCGAGGAAGAGGAGCCGCTTGAATCGCTGATGGAGCGCACCCGCGCCGTGATCGCCTCCGCACGGGATGATCGCCTGGACCGGATACCGGCATCCGGCCGCGCCCACCACAACGGAACATGAGTGTTCGCCGGATCAGCGGTTGCCGCGCACCGCGGAATCACGCACTCTCGGGAGAACCGCTGACCGATCTTCGGCGCGCTCGGAGCGGCGCCAAACAACCACCACAACAGGGAGAGGCCCGGCGATGGACGATGCAGGATTTTCCTTTCTCGACCTTCTCCGACAGAACGCGAGCCTGAAGAAACGCTACGGGCGTGACTATGCACTCGTGAGACTGGAGATCGACGGTCTCGAGAACGTCGAGGACAAGGCCGCCGAACAGGTCCGGCAGGCGCTGGCGGAATGCTGCCAGGCCAGCCTCCGCGACGAGGACCTGGGAACACTTTGTGGAGATACCGGCTTTGCCATGCTGATGCCGGAGACCACCCTGGCCCGGGCCGCGGTGGCCGCGGAGCGGTTGCGCACGGACTTTCAGGCCCTGAAGCTTCCCGTTAGCCAGGGCACGCTCAGCGCGGGCGTCACCGAGGGGCGCGATGAGGACGACTCCGGCGACCAGGTGCTGGCCCGGGCGGAAGAAGCCCTGCGCCAGGCCATCGACGAAGGCGGTAACTGCCTGCGCACCAGTGAGGGAAGATCCGCGGCAGATGGCAGCAACAACGGCGGATGACCCCTGCCGCCCGGCCCGATTCCTTGCAATTGTTTGTCGTTATCCCGTGGACGGACCTTTTCCCGCCTCCGCCCCCTTTGCAGGGTGTCGTAAAAGGCCCTGCTCACTGTTGCGGCGCTCCGATGTGTAGCCTCCCCTGCGAAGGGGGAGGGAGCTTTCTTTTCTGACCGAAAAGGGTTTCTACGACACCCTCGGCCAGGGGAGAGGGGCTTTGGCGACAGCCCCTTTGGGGGTGTGTGACAACGGGCGGGCCGCTTATCGCCCACAGTCCTCGTTTGTCCGGTGGTAACGCGGATGCTGGTGAGGCCCTGCGGCGTGCGGTACGCTGAATCCCCTGGCAAGGTGGTTATTAGCGATGTCTGGACCCGGCCCGAGCAGGCCCTCGACTCAATCGGACATGTCTGCCGGACGCGGCCTGAGGCCTCGGCGGGATGGCGAGCTTGACGAACTGGCCCGACTGGCCGCGCTCGCCTGTGATACCCCTTTTGCCCTGGTATGCATTACCGATGAAGCGCACGGCCCGACCCTGGGCACCTGTGACCTCTCCGCGGAGAACCTCCCCGCGGACTGGCCGCTTTACACCCGGGTACAACAGGCCGATGAGTCGCTGCTGATTGAAGACCTGACCGCCGAACCCGACCTTGCCGACACAGCGCCGATTGCCTCCGAACCCTTCCTGCGTGCGTGCGCCGGCATTCGGCTTGCCGGCGCGGACGGTATCACCATGGGTTTTCTTGTGGTGCTGGATAACTGCCCCCGCCGGTTCGGGGACGAACGCGTCGCGGCACTGCGTACTCTGGCACGGCAGATCACCCTAACCCTGGCGCCGGGAGAGGGTCCGGATCCCTCCGTCGCGATTGCGGACCAGAGTACAAGCCGGGAATCCGATGGCGAGGCGCTGCGCCTTCATCTTGGCAACGCTCCCCTCGCGGCCGTCGAATGGGACCGGAATTTCCGGCTCGTGCGCTGGTCGGCGGAAGCGGAACGCCTGTTCGGATGGAAGCCCCCGGAGGTTCTCGGGTGTCATTACCGTGACTGGGACTTCGTTCACCCGGACGACCGGGCCTTGCTGGACCAGGAGTTCCAGACCCTGTTTGATCAGAAAGCGGCAGGCAACCGTGTAGCCAACCGCAATCTTGCCCGCGACGGCAGTGTGCTGCACTGCGAATGGCACAACTCCATTCAGTACGATAACGAAGGAAAGGTACTTTCAATTCTTTCCTTCGTCCGGGATATTAGCGAACGTGTCCGGTCGGAGGAGGAGCGCGAGCGGCTTCTTGACCGAGAGAAACAGGCGCGCCGGGATGCGGAGATCGCTCGCGAGGAATTCCGCGCCCTGTTCGAGGCGGCGCCCGGCGCCTATATCGTGTTGACGCCCGGTGATTACGAAGTGGCCGCGGTCAATCGCTCCTACCTGGAGCTGACCATGCGCACGCGCGACGAGGTAATGGGCCGGGGCTTCTTTGACCTGCTGGCGGGGTTTGCCGACCCGGAAGAGGCGGAAGAAGTGGAAGGGGTGCTTCGCGAAGCCATGGTCCGGGTGGAATCCTCGCTGGAACCGGATGTACTGGGGGTGATCCGCTGCTCCCTGCGGGCCCCGGATGGGCAGGGCTTTGTGGAGCGTTTCTGGAGCCCGATCCATACGCCCGTTACCGACCGCAACGGCCGCCTTCTGTACATCATTCAACGCGTCGAAGATGTCACCGACTATGTCCGCGAGCGGCCAACGGACGACCCGGCGCATCTTTCCGGAAAGACCGACCAGCAGACACTGCAACGAATGGAAGCGGAGATTGTGCTGCGTTCACGGGAACTGCAGCAGGTCAACCAGCGGTTGCACCGGTCCCAGCGCATCGGAAGACTCGGCGGCTGGGATATGGATCTGGTCGAGGACCGGGTTCGCTGGGACAGTGAAACCTACCGGATTTTCGGCGTTGAGGCTTCGGAGTTTTCCGGAAAGCTTGAATCCTTCCTCGAAAAGATTCATCCCGAAGACAGGAAGCTGTTTCTGGACAGAAAGGAAAGACTGCGCGAAGGGCAACGTCCGGGCAATCTGGAATTCCGGATCATTCGCCCGAACGGCGAGATCCGTCACCTCCTCGAGGCCGTCGAGGTCGAACACGACTGGCGCGGAAAACCATTGCAACTGAACGGCATTGTGCAGGATATCACCGAGCAGAAGGAGGCCGAACTCCGCCTGCGTGAAAGCGAAAGGCTTCTTCGCATCAGCAACCGGATTGCGCGCATGGGTGCCTGGTCCTGGGATGCGGCCACCGGCGCATCCGTGTGGTCCGACGAGCTGTGCGCGATCCTTGAGGTTCCTGCGGGCACCAGCCCGGAGTCGGAGGAAGAAGGCCTTGCCTTTCACGCCGCTGGCGACCGTGAGCGGATTGCGAGCGCCTTTTATGCCTGTGCCCGTAACGGCACGCCCTTCGACGAAGAAGTCGAGGTGATCACGGCGACGGGACGACCTATACAGGTGCGCAATACCGGGGAGGCGGAGCGCGACCCGCAAGGTCGCATCATCGGGGTACACGGAGCCTTTCAGGATATTACCGAGCGTAAGGAACGCGAACGCGAGGTCCGCAGCCTGGCGACACGGCTTTCCAATACCCTGGAAAGCATCAACGATGCCTTTTTCATGGTGGACCGGGACTGGCGCTTTTTGTACGTGAACCGTGAAGCGGAGCGCATTTTTGGAGCGCCCAGGGAGGAGTTTCTGGGTCGGATCGTTTGGGAAAGCTTTCCCGGCGCGGTGGGCACCGAAATCGAGACCGCCTACCGGGATGCCATGGAAACGGGCAAAGCAAGACAGTTCAACAGTTACTACGAACCGCTGGACCTCTGGTTCGAGATCCGCGCTTATCCCTCGGAGGAGGGCCTTGCGGTCTATTTCCAGGATATTACCGAGAGACGGGAGTACGAGGCCCGCCTGGCCGAACAGGCGGAGCTGCTGGACAGGGCCAGCGACGCCATCCTCGTTCGCGGCATCGATCACGATATCCGCTTCTGGAACCGTGGGGCGGAGCGGCTGTACGGCTGGAACCGCGAGGATGTCCTGGGCGCTTCGATACGCGAGCTTCTCTATGAGGACCCGTCAGAGTTCGACCAGGCCTGCGCGACGGTCCTGGAAGAGGGCCAGTGGCGCGGGCGCATTCAGCAGAAGCACCGCAGTGGCCAGGTCCTGACCGTGGAGTGCCACTGGACACTGATGCTCGATGAGAACGGCTGGCCCGAGTCCATTCTGGCGATCAATACCGATATTACCGGACGTCTGTCGCTGGAGGAGCAGCTCCGCCAGTCCCACAGGCTGGAAGCGGTGGGGCAGTTGACCGGTGGCGTAGCCCACGATTTCAACAATCTGCTGACGATTATCCTGGGCAATGCGGATTTTCTTTCGGAGGACCTGGACGAACCCGAGACCCTGGACATGGTGGCCATGATCCGCTCGGCGGCACAACGCGGCGCGGATCTGACCCGGCGGCTACTTACGGTCGCCCGGCGCCAGACGCTTGAGCCCACCCCCGTGCAGATCAACGCCATGCTCGCCGAGCTCAAGCCGTTGCTTGAGCGAACCCTGGCGGAGAACATTTCCCTGCGGCTGGTCCTGGCCGAGGGTTTGCCGAGCAGCTTCCTGGATTCTTCCGAACTGGAATCCGCGTTGCTGAATCTCTGCATCAATGCCCGCGATGCCATGCCCCGCGGCGGCGAGATCACCATCGAAACGGCTCTCACCTCACTGGGGGCGGAATACGCCGAGGAACAGGAGCTGGAAGCGGGCAACTACATCATGGTGGCGGTCTCGGATACCGGCTGCGGTATTCCTGCTGAACTGATGGCACGGGTACTGGATCCATTCTTCAGCACCAAGGAGGAAGGAAAGGGCAGCGGCCTGGGGCTGAGCATGGTCTACGGCTTCGTCAAGCAGTCCGGCGGGCACATGGAGATCGCCTCCGAAGCGGGCGTCGGAACCGTGGTGAATCTTTTCTTCCCCGTCACCGATTCCGATGCCGAGCCCGCTTCCAGGGAAAGGCCGGACCTGGCCGAAGAAGACCTGGGCGGGGTGGAGAAGATTCTGCTGGTCGATGATGACATGCTGGTTCGACGGCACACCGAACGACAACTGCGCGGGCTGGGCTACACCGTGGTCACCGCCTCGGACGGACCGAGCGCACTGGCCGTGCTGGAGGAACAGCCCGATGTGGAGCTGCTACTTACCGACGTGGTGATGCCCGGCGGCATGTACGGCCCGGAGCTTGCCCGCCATGCCATGGACATGAATCCGGGCCTGCATGTGCTGCTGATGTCCGGCTACGCCCGCGACCTGGCCACCGGACTGGATGAAAGCATCGACCTGCTGCAGAAACCCTACCAGCGCTCCGAACTCGCCCGGAAGGTCCGCGAGGCCATCTCGGGGCCGCTGGACCGCTACTGATCCACAGGCGGTGCAAGGAAGCTCGCGGTAGCCCGGATGAAGGCCGAAGGCCGTAATCCGGGTAATTTCCCGGAGCGGTTGCAGCGCCCGCCCCCCCCCGCTCGATCCTGTCCATGATGCCGGCGAACGAACCCATGGCCGCTTCGCTTCATCCGGGCTCCGCTGGCCGGCTCAGGGCGTACCCGGCACCACCGGAGGAAGACGATTGAGCAGACGGCTGCGCGCGCGCCAGTCGGGCATCACCCGGTCCATCAGCGCATGAAACCGGGGACCGTGATTCATCTGCTCAAGATGGCAAAGCTCGTGGGCCACCACATAGTCGAGACATACCGGCGGAAGCTGGACCAGGGAAAGACTGAGATTGATATAGCCGCGCTGCGAAAGCGACCCCCAGCGGCTTTTCATCCGCTTGACGCGCAACACCGGACGCCGGTGACCCCGCTCGGCGAAAAACGGAAAGTGGCGATCAATGGCCGTCTCGAAGTGTTCGCGGGCACGCTCGCGGTACCAACGATCCAGCGCCCGCGAGATCTTTTCCGGCGCGAGATCCGGAAGGCGTACCCGCAGCCGGTCGTCGTCGAGAACAATACGCCGCGACCCGGTTTCCAGATGCAGCACAATGACCCGACCCCGGTAGGGATGTCGCGCACCCTGGACATTGCGCAAATAAATCGGTTGGGGTTCCTCCGCCATGCGCGCAAGCGTGCGGCGCAGCCAATCGTCGCGGCTGCGGACAAAGTCCGCGATATCCCGGTCGCTCGCCTTCAATGGCGCACGCACCTCCACACGGCGCTCGCGGTCCACCCGCAACTCCAGTGTCCTGCGACGGGTGCGAACAACCCTGTAATCGACGGAGGAAGTCATGGCGCAACGATAAGGAAACCGGGCCGCCGGGGGAAGGGGCGGTAGTGGTCGGTTGTCGGTGGTCGGTCGGGGAGAGCGTTCATCGGACGCTGGTCACCCGTACCCGGTCGCTCTGGAATCAGCCCCCTCTCCCTGTATATTCAGCTTTGCTCGATAAGGCGCTCGAATCCCCCGGCGGCCTGCTCATGGCGGCCCATTCGATAAAGGATCACACCAGGATTGTAATGGAGTGCGGCCTTGTCCAGCCCTCTTTCCCGAGCCTTCACAAAGGCCTTGAGGGCCTGCTCGTTGTCGTCATCCCTGTACGCAGCAACACCCTGTTGGAAAATCTCCTGCGCTGAAGGGGATTCCCGGGTTTCCGCTGCCTGGACGATGCCCAGGCAGGACAGGGTCCAGACCAGAAACCATACAACAAGCGGCAACCGGATCACGGCGGTCTCTCTTCATTACTGCACAAGACGAAAAACGATAAGGCCCCCTTCCGGAGGCCTTTCGCGGAAATGGCACCCGGGTGCCGGATGGCCAGGGCTTCAGGGGCGCCCTCCACCGGAACGATCACCGCCATCTCTGGCGGGCACGTCAGGGCGGCGTTCACGAGCGTCCCTGGCGCGGTCGCGGCCGAACTCTTCGCGCTTTTCCCGCGCTTCGGTGGCCCGCTCAAGCCCTGCGGCGCTGCTTTCGCGTCCCTGTTCAGAGGCCTCATCGGGAACGGAAAGCTCGCCCGAACGTTGTTGCTCGGCGAGGTCATTGCCGTTTCCGTCTTCCTCCGCAAGCGCTGGCAACGCGATCAGGGACAGCAGTCCCGCCGTAAAGATTGACTTCATTATTGCTCCTCGCATATTTGCCTCCTCAGGTTCTTTTATAATTGAAACTTTGGCCCCGGCGACCCGGGACTTACTTTCCATTTCCGCCATCATCGACATTACGATGCCCGGATGTGGCACCTTCACGTGAAGAGCCCGTGTCTCTGCGCTGTGAGCCTTCCAGCGAACCGGTGGCCCCCGCAGGCCGGTGTGCACCTTCCCGCCCGGAAGTGGACCTGTCGCGGTTGTCGGCACTGCCGGGCAGGGGGATATTGCGAACCACTGCTTCGGGGCCGGCTTCAGGAATCGTTATGATCCGCATCGTGATTTCGCCCCTGACTCTGTCATCCGCATTGGCTGGTGAGATGGCAAGGATGACCAGAAGCGCGAGCGGCACGGATCCTGTAATTCTTTCGCGCAGCATATTATTGCCTCCTACAGGATTACACGTCCGGCAGGCGCAAATGGTTCCATTTCATTGGAATTGAGGCGGGATCGACCTCAGTCACTGGCGCGTGGGCGGTGAATACCGGGCAGTGGTGGGCTGGCGATGATTGGGGAGCATGATTGTTTGCTGAATGGTATTCGCACGGATAGGGCCGCTCTCAGCCCCCTCTCCCTGTCCCTCTCCCACCGGGGGAGAGGGGACCGATTGGAAAGGCGTTCCTGATTGAAGCCTGTTTATTGTGCTGAAGGTATTGCGAGAGGCAGTTGGGAACCGGGCCTTGCTGGAGGGTCCCCTCTCCCCGCCGTGGGAGAGCAACTGTGTCGATTCAG
>SLJS01000321.1 GCA_007135015.1 Alcanivorax sp.
CCACACCGGGCCGGCATTGACCGGATGCATGCGCCATTGCTCGCCGCCGCGCCACTTCTCCAGCGCCTCGGAATAGGGGATGGCCACCACCGTGTACAGGGAAAGACCGATCAGGAACAGGATGATCGCCAGCCCGCCGATGGCAGACGGGTACTGTTTCAGCTCACGCAGCCCTGCCGCCCAGCGATTCATGAGCCTTCTCCTTCAATGCGCACCCGCGGGTCGAGCATGGCGTAGAGAAAATCGAGCATGAACACAGTGACCGCCAGCAGGTAGGCAAAGATCACCACGCTGCCGATGATCACCGGCGTGTCACGATGGCCGATGGCCTGGAACAGCAGGGTGCCCAGGCCGGGCCAGTTGAAGACCTGCTCGAGAATGATCGCTCCGCTCCAGAGCCCGATCAGCATCAGCGCGAAGGCGGTGATGATGGGCGAGAGCGTCGGGCGCAGGATGTAGCGGCGCTCGATCAGGTTCGAGGGCAGCCCCTTGGCCCGGGCCATTTCCACATAATCCTCGCTGGAATGAATCAGGAAGAAGGTGCGCCAGGAATAGATGGAAATGAAGATCGAGGAAATGAACATGGCCAGCACCGGCAGGATCATGTGGCGCATTACGCTCAGTGCGTACTCCCAGCGGTTGTCCGGCGGCGGGATGTCCACCATGCCACCGGCGGGCAGGATCGGGGCGATAAAGGCGAACACCAGGATCAAAAAGATCCCGTAGAACCAGCCCGGTGCCGCCGAGCTCGGCGCCAGGCCGATCACGGTGCGGTCCAGGCGGCTGCCGTAGCGCCGCGAGAGATACAGGGCCGCGTACACGGAGACGAAGAAAACCAGCAGGTTGGCGGTGCCGAACAGCAGTATGGTCGCCGGGAGCCGTTCGACGATGATGTCGTAGACCGCCCGCGAGCCGGCATCGCTGTGCATCTCCTCGGCGCGGCCCAGGTCCAGGCGCATGGCCTGATTGAGATAATCGATGCTGCGCAGGATGAACGGCTGGTGCAGGTTGCGGCGCTGCATTTCCAGCTGCACCTGCTCCTCGATCATCTCGTTGCGTTCCTGCGAGGACATCTCGGCGAAGGACGGGTCCGCCCGGACCGCCTCGGCAACCGAGGTGCGGATCTGCAGCTCGCGCAACTCGTCGACCTGACCGCCCATGTTGGCGATAAGGATGGTCAGGTAGACGCCGATCATCACGGTGATGAAAAGCGCCACCAGCCGCCGGGCCGTGAACAGACCGATGCGGCGCAGATCCCGGAGCATTCCGGTGCGGGCGGGCCCGTCAGTCATCGTCATCCTCCAGCATGGTGGTGCCCTCGGGGACCGTGGCAAAGGCATGGGTAGCAAATGCCGGCAGCGCCACGCGGCTGGATGTGACCGCCAGCTCCAGGTTGTTGGCGCCGGTGCCCAGTTGCCAGATGGCATCCTCGTCGAGTTCCACACGCCAGGTGCCTTCACCGTCGCGCACGGCCTCGCCCCGCTTCTCGAGTTCTCCGGCGCCGTCAAACAGCAGGTACTGCACGGACTCCAGCGCTTCGGCGGGGTAGGGCTTTCCGCCGAAAGTGACCCGCAACAGGAACGAGGCCGACTCGCCGCGCTGGACCATCATGGGCCCGTCCAGCTCGAGCTCGGGGATCTCCGGCTCGCTGAAGTCCAGCCACTTGTCCGCGGGGTCCGGGAAATCCTCGTTGCGGCGCAGCACCACGGTGCGTTCCACCGGGTGTACCGAATGCAGGTAAAAGGGCCCGTTACCCACCCAGAAGTGGTTGCGCTTGTCGTGCCATTCGAGCAGTGCCTGGTAACGCCGCTGGACCTCGTCGGGCTCGCGGATCATTCCGGACAGGGTCTTGCGCCAGGGCAGGTGCCCGGTATCCATGGCGCGCTCCAGGTGGCGCCGCAGTATCGCCAGGCTGGGCCCGGCCACCATGCTCATCCAGTTCACCTGGCCCATGTCCGCCTTGTGGGAGGAAAACGCCAGGTCGCCGGCTTCCTCGGCCATCATGCCCACGGCCAGGGTGTGCCAGGGCTGTGGCGAGAACGCACGCTGGGCGACGATGGTCTCGGCGTCGGGGAAGATCTGGTCGCTGTAGACCTCGATGGTCAGCGGGTTGTCGTCCAGTACGCGCCAGCCCCGGAACTGCTGGCGGAAGATGCGAAAACGCGGCACATGGGCCGGATCGAAGAAGGGGCTGTCCTCGTCGGCGCGGGCATAGGCCAGGGCCCAGGGCAGCACCAGGTCCGCCATCGACATCCGGGTGCCGTCATGCCAGCGGTTATCGAGAAAGCCGTCCTCGTAAACGATGCGCGCGCGCGAGCGGGCCGTCAGCCCGTCCGGATATTCGTCCTCCACGGTCCGGAAACCCTCCTCGCCGCCGTCCCAGCTGATCCAGGCATCGCCCGGCACCCGGATCTCGTCGGTGGTGTCCAGGCTCAGCCAGTCATGGGTGCGGCTCACCGGGGTGCCTTCCTCCACGGTCACTTCGGCACCCTGGATGCGCTGAGGCCAGTACAGGCCGGTAAACGGATCCGGCAGCAACGGCGGGTCGCCGAGCGAGCGGTTGATCATGGTGTCGAACAGCCAGTTGCTGCCGGAGACCGGATTCCAGGGCTCGGTCAGCAGGCTGGGCGTGGCAAAGACCATGCGGCCGCCGATGCGGTCGCGGTAGCGCAGGGTATAGGGCCACAGTCGCGAGCCGGAAAGTCCGCCGGCGAGATCCGAGGCGGCGGCCACGTTGGCTGCCCGCGGGAAGATACTGAGCTGGTCGGCCAGCCAGATGCGGTAGGACTCCTTCATGGCCAGTTCCATGCCGCGCGCCATCATCTCCAGGCGTTCTTCGCTGGTGCGGTACTGTCTTCGCTCCAGGCGCTTGGCGAGTTCGTCGAATTCCGGGTCCGGGTCATAGGCCTGCCACAGCGGGGCCGGCCGGCCGCGTTCGGTGTAGTAGAAACTCAGATCATCAGAGATGTCGCGGTTGATGACGGTGGAAATCCAGCTTCCGGTGTAGATGTGCCACTGGCCGGCGGCCGGGTCACCGCCGAACCAGATCCGCGAGGCTTCCTCGGCGGTGCGGTACTGGCGCCGCACCCGAAAGCCGAGATCCTCCATCAGGTTGGCCACATAGTCGCCCACCTGGTTGCGGGCATCCTCGGTGCGGATCAGCACCGTCAGGCTCACCAGGGCGTCTTCGTAGAACCAGCGGCCGTCGCGCCGTTCGGCACCGCGCGCTTCCATGTGCTGCTCGATCACCGCCCGGGCCCGTTCCGGGTCATGGCTGTAGTGCAGCTCCAGCGCCCGGGCGGTTTCCACCAGCCGGGCATAGTCGGGAAAGGCGGTGTTCATGGGCAGCACCCGGGGCA
>SLJS01000040.1 GCA_007135015.1 Alcanivorax sp.
CCCTTGTCCCTTGTCCCTTGTCCCTTGTCCCTTGTCCCTTGTCCCTTGTCCCTTGCCCCTTGCCCCTTGTCCCTTGCGCCCCGCAGGGGCGCTAGAAAACCGTCCCTGTCTCGCCAAGCCCCTCGCGCAGCACCTCCGGGCCCTCGCCGCCGACCAGCGAAATGACGGTGGTCTCGGTGGTGCCGCAGTGACCGCCGTCCAGAATCAGCTCGATCTGGCGCTGCAGGTAATCCTCCACATCCACGGGATCGGTCAGGGGGAATTCCTCGCCGGGCAGTTGCAGGGTGGAAGTCATGATGGGCGCGCCGTGTTCGCGCAACAGGGCCTGGCAGATGGGGTGGTCCGGCACCCGGATGCCGATGGTGCGCTTTTTCGGATGCATCAGCCGCCGGGGCACCTCATTGGTCGCCGCCAGGATCCAGGTATAGGGGCCCGGCGTATGGGCCTTGAGCAGCCGGAAATCCGGATTATCCACCTTCGCGTAGACCGCCAGCTCGGAAAGATCCGGGCACAACAGTGTGAACTGGTGGTTCTTGTCCAGCTGCCGGATGCGGATCAGCCGCTCCAGCGCCCCCTTCTCACCGATCGCGCAGCCCAGCGCCCAGGTGGTGTCGGTGGGATAGGCGATCAGACCACCCTGCTGGAGTGTCTCCACCGCCCGGCGGATGAGCCTCCGCTGCGGGGTTTCCGGGTGAACATGCAACACCTGTGTCATGGGTCCCCCATTGTGTGCGTCCGACAACCTTTACTACGGCGGCGCTTGGTTCAGGCGGCCTGTTCAGGCAGCCCGCTCCAGCCGCTCCAGGACGGTGTCCGCGCCCTGCGGGAAATCCGGCAGTCGCCCCAGTTCCAGCCATTTCTGCTCCGGCGAATGGAAATCGGATCCGCCGGAGGCGCACAACGGAAAGTCCCGCAGGCATTCGTCCAGCAGCCCCTGCTGATTGGCATTGAGACCCGGCATGGCCACTTCAAGCCCGCCACCGCCCGCCTCGCACAATGCGGCCAGCAGCTGGCGCAGCTTGCGCCGGGTCAGTCCGTAACGCACCGGATGGGCCAGCACCGGCACACCCCCGGCTTCCCGCACCACCCGGGCGGCCCGCTCCAGTTCCACCCAGGGGGTGCGCACGAAGGCACACTGGCCCTGGCGCAGAAAACGGGTGAAGGCATGGTTCATGTCCCGGGCATGGCCGGCGCCGACCAGCACCCGCGCAAACCAGGGACGCCCCGGAGCATTGGTGCCGGCAAGCTCCGCGGCCCGTTCATAACTGTCCCCCAGGCCGGTGGCGCGATCCAGGCGGCTGCCGATCCGGTGCGCACGCAGACGCCGGGCCTGTTGCTGTTCGGCTTCCAGCTCCCCCAGAGCCTGGCAGCCGGCATCCATCCCCAGGCCGAGCAGATGCAGCTCACGTCCCTGCCACTGCACCGACCATTCGATGCCCGTAACCAACTCGACACCGGCGTCGCGCGCACTGTGCCGGGCCTGTGGCAGACCGGCCAGGGTGTCATGGTCGGTCAGCGCAAGCCGGCGCACGCCGCAGGCGGCGGCACGGGCAACCAGCTCCGCCGGCGTGAGGCTCCCGTCGGAAGCCGTGCTGTGGCAGTGAAAATCGAAATCCTGTGGTCGGGGCTCTCTGATCAATGGTTTAATACCCGGACTGTGTTCACGGAGCAGGCATGAAACAGCTTCTCGACTACCTGCCGGTCATCGTTTTCTTCAGCCTGTACTTTCTCGGCGGCCGCGACATCTACCTTGCCACCTGGGGCATCCTGATCGCCACCACCTTCCAGGTCACGGTGATGAAACTGGTGTGGAAGCATGTGGAAGGCATGCACCTGACCGTCTGGATCATCACCCTGATCTTTGCCGGGCTGACCCTGGGGCTGCGCAACGAGATCTTCATCATGTGGCGCCCGAGCATCATCAGCTTCGTGCTTGCCGCCGTGCTGCTGGTGGGCCATTTCCTGCGCGGCCGCAACCTGCTGCAACGCCTCTGCGAGGCGCTGATGCGCAGCGCGCTGGGGCATGTTATCACACTCACGCCCGGTGACTGGAAGGTCCTCAACCTGGCCTTCATCGGCTACATGATGCTGATCGGCATACTCAACCTCTATGTGGCCTACAATTTCAGCACTGATTTCTGGGTCACCTTCAAACTGATCGGCTTTACCGCGATCCAGATCCTTTTTTACCTGGGCGTTTTCCTCTACATTTACCACCGCATGCCGGAGGCGGACCGCAAGCGCCTCTTCAGTGACGACAAGGAGGAAGAGCCGGTGACGGACCAGGCCAGCGACGAAGAAAAAAAGGACCGGGATGCTCTACGCGATCATCAGTGAAGACGTGCCGGCGTCACTGCCGCGCCGTGCGAAGGCCCGCGAGGACCATCTCGCCCGGCTGAAGCGGCTGAGGGATCAGGGCCGGCTGATTCTGGCCGGCCCCCACCCCGCCCTGGATACGGAAGAACCCGGCGAGGCGGGCTTCAGTGGCTCGCTGGTGGTGGCGGAGTTCCCTTCCCTGGAAGCCGCGCAACAGTGGGCGGACGAAGACCCCTATGTACAGGCCGGCGTCTATGAGCGCGTCACCGTCAAACCATTCCGCCAGGTGCTTCCCTGAGGGTTTCACCATTGTTCTGATCCAGGAGCCATCAGTAATGCGTACACTCTGTCTTGTCTTGTTGTCGGCCATGCTGTGGACGGCTCCCGCCGTTCAGGCGGAAACCGGAACCGGCTGGGTCAATGACGAACTCTTCGTGCCCCTGCGCTCGGGCGCGGACCGTTCCTACCGTATCGTCCACCGGGGCCTGCGCAGCGGCACCGAGCTGGAGATCCTGGATTCCGAATCCGAGGAAGGCTGGGCCCTGGTGCGGGTCAATGACTCGGAAGGCTGGATGGAAACCCAGTATATCAGCCGCACGCCCATTGCCAGACACCGCCTGGCCCGCCTGCAGCAACAGCATGAACAACAGACCGCGACGCTGCGTGACGTTCGCGAGGCACTGAGCTCGGTTCGTACCGAACGCGACCAACTTGCCGAACAGGTGGCCACCCTGGAACAGCGCGTGGAGCAGCAGGACGCGGAAATGGAACAGCTGCGCGAGGTCGCCGCCGACCCGGCGGCCCTGGACGAGAAAAACCGGGAACTCAACGAGCAGTTGAGCATGCTGCGCACCGAACGCGACCAGCTTCAGGCGGAGAACGAACTGCTGCGCAATGACCGCACGCTGCAGGGCTGGCTGCTGGGGCTGCTCACCGTGTTCGGCGGCATGATACTGGGCTGGTATCTCAAGTCCCGCGGAGACCGGGCGCGTAGTAGTTGGGTGTAGGCGGCGGCCG
>SLJS01000185.1 GCA_007135015.1 Alcanivorax sp.
CGCCACCTTCGGCGGCGCAAGGGGGAGCAGGCCCTGGACCCTGAGCCTTCCGGAGCGGCGGGAGGCGGGTTCGCGGTGCAAGCCCCGCTCCCACAAATCCGGTCCGCCTTGCCCCTTGTCCCTTGTCCCAGCGCGGCGAAGCCGCGCTATTTTCCGTAACGCTCCACGGAAGCCAGGATTTCCTTGCGGGCCGACTCGGCATCGTCCCAGCCGTCGACCTTGACCCATTTGCCGGGCTCGAGATCCTTGTAGTTCTCGAAGAAATGCACGATCTGGCTGAGCAGAAGCTCCGGCAGGTCGGTGTACTCGCGCACGCTCTCATACAGGGGAGTGAGCTTCTTGTGGGGCACGCAGATCAGTTTGGCGTCCACGCCGGATTCGTCACTCATCTTCAGCACGCCTACCGGACGGCAGCGTACCACCGAGCCCGGCGCCACCGCGTAAGGGGTGACCACCAGCGCATCCAGCGGGTCACCGTCTTCGGACAGGGTCTGGGGGATATAGCCGTAGTTGGCCGGATAGAACATGGGCGTGGCCATGAACCGGTCCACAAACAGCGCATGGCTGTCCTTGTCGATCTCGTACTTGATCGGGTTGCTGTTTGCCGGAATCTCGATGGCCACATTGATGTCGTCCGGCAGGTCGCCGCCGGCGGGAACCTTGTCAAAATCCATGGTGAATCCTTGCCCGGTTGTTTCGAAGGGCGCGGATTATAGCAATCCGGCCGGCCGCGGGCTACGCCCGCCCGGCGCCGGCCCGGGGCCCGTGCCTGTCGGGCAATGGCGCCCGCGAGGCCTCAGATCCGGGTCGTGCCGCTTTCCTCCAGCGCCCGGTTCAGCGCCCGGGCCACCCGGTTCACCGAGCCGGTGAAGCCGGCGAGCATGCCGTAGAGCACGGGGATGATGAACAGGGTCATGGCGGTGGCAAACACCAGCCCGCCCATGATGACCACCCCGATGGCCATGCGGCTCTCCGCGCCCGCGCCCACTGCCAGCACCAGGGGAATGGCGCCGAAGACCGTGGAGATGGTGGTCATCAGCACCGGCCGGAAGCGCAGGATGGCGCCCTGCAGCGCTGCCTCGCGCACACTGTAGCCCCGGTCGCGGAGCTGGTTGGCGAACTCCACCACCAGAATGCCGTTCTTGGCCATCAGCCCCATCAGCATGATGATGCCGATCTGGCTGTAGATATTGAGGCTGATGCCGGTGGCCCAGAGCGCGACCAGTGCCCCGGCAATCGCCAGGGGGACCGAGAGCATGATGATCAGCGGGTGGATCCAGCTTTCAAACTGGGCGGCGAGCACCAGAAAGACCACCAGCAGGGCCAGACCGAAAGTGATGTAGATGGCCGCGGAGGCTTCGGCGAATTCCCGGGACAGGCCTGTGAAGGTCAGTCGGGCATCCACGGGCAACTCCGTGGCGACCTGTTCCCGGAAGAAATCCAGCGCCGAGCCCAGGTCATAGCCGTCCTGCAGGCCCGCGGTGATGCGCACGCCCGGCAGCCGGTCCACCCGCCGCAGTTCCGGTGAAGCGCCGGTTTCCTCCAGGTCCACCAGGGCCGCCAGGGGAATCAGGCGCTCGCCGTCGCCGGTGCGCAGAAAGACCCCGGCCAGGTCCCGGGGCGTTGCGCTGTCTTCCCGCTCGGCCTCCATGATCACATCGTATTCCCGCCCCCGGTCCATGTAGCGGGTGACCTGCAGCGAAGCAAACATGGCCTGCAGGCTGCGGCCGATGGTTTCCGCGTCCAGCCCGAAGTCCGAGGCCAGCTCCCGGTCGATGTTCAGGTTCAGCTGGGGCTGGGTGAGTTCCAGATTCCGGTCCGGGTTGCGCAGGCCCGGGTTCTCCCTGGCCTGCTCGAGGAGTCGTGCACTCCATTCATCGACGCTGTCGAAATCCGGTCCGCCGATCACCGCTTCCACGGGCTGGCTGAAGCCGCTCTGGCCCAGTCCGGGCGGGCTGATGGCACGAACCTGCAGGCCCGCCACCCGGGCAAGTTTCGGACGCACTTCGGCGACGATTTCCTGCTGACTGCGCGAGCGCTCCCCCCAGGGGGTCAGCCGCACAATGGTAAAGGCGTTGTCCGGGCGGCCGCGGAAACCGATGATCGAAAGCGCGCGCTGGGCCTCGCCGCTGTCGAGCAGCGGCTGCAGCACTTCCTCGACCTTGCCCACGTGGTGGCTGGTGTATTCGGCGGTGGCGCCCTGGGGCGCGGAGCTGTTGACGATGAATACGCCCCGGTCCTCCATGGGGGCCAGTTCCCGGCCCAGGTTCGGAAACACTAGCGCGGCGACGATGACCGCCGCCGCTGCGATCACCGCCAGCGGCCAGGGTCGTTGCAGCACCGCCCGCAGCATCCGCTCATAGCCGCGATTGAGTCCGTCAAAGGCCCGGTCCAGGCGCTCGCGCCAGGGGTGGCCGGCGCTGTTCGTGCCCGAGGCCTTGAGCCATTTCGAGCAGAGCATGGGCGCCAGGGTGAGCGCCACCACACTGGAGACAATTACCGCCGCGGCCAGCGTCAGGGCAAACTCGCCGAACAGCCGCCCCACATTGCCGCCCATGAAGGCAATGGGTACGAACACGGCAATGAGTGTGACGGTGGTGGCGATAATGGCGAAGGCCACCTGTCGCGCACCACGCCAGGCGGCCACCAGTCGTGGTTCACCGTCGTCGATACGTCGCTGGATGTTCTCCAGCATCACGATGGCGTCATCCACCACCAGCCCGATGGCCAGGATCAGCGCCAGCAGCGTGAGCACATTGATGGAGAAATCCATGACGCCCAGGCCGATAAAGGCGCCGATCAACGCTACCGGAATGGTGACAGCGGGAATCAGTGTCGCCCGCACCGTGCGCAGGAAGACGAAGATCACCAGGATTACCATTGCCCCGGCAATGGCGAGCGTGATCAGCACCTGGCGGGTGGATGCGCGGATGAACACGGATTCGTCGTAGTTTACCGAAAGTTCCACGCCTTCCGGCAGGGTCGGGCCGATCCGTTCGATTTCATCCTGTACGCGGTCGGAGATGGCCACGGTGTTGGCCCGGGACTGGCGGATCACACCCAGTCCGATGGCGGTGCGGCCCTCGGTGCGAAGCGCCGACTCGTTATCCTCCACGCCCATTTCCACCCGCGCGATATCGCCCATGCGGATCCGGTCGTCGCCCTGCAGGCGGATGACCATGTCGCGAAAGGCCTCTTCGGTATTGAGCCGGCTGTCGGCACGCACGGTGAACTCGCGGCCGGCCGAACGGATGCGCCCGGCGGGCAGTTCCACATTGTTGGCACGCAGCGCCCGGGTGATTTCGTTGACCCCCACTTCGTGGGCGGCCATGGCCCGGGGGTCCAGCCACAGGCGCATGGCATAGCGGCGCTGGCCGCCGATGCGGGTTTCGGCCACGCCGTCGAGGATGGCCAGACGGTCCTGGAGGTTGCGCTCGGCGTAGTCGGACAACTGCTGCGGGTTCATGCGTTCGCTGGTCAGCGTCAGCCACATCATGGGCCGCGCGTCGGCGTCCACCTTGGCGATGCGGGGCGGGTCGGCCTGGTCGGGCAGGCGGTCGAGCACGCGGGCGACGCCGTCGCGCACATCATTGGCGGCATTGTCCACATCACGCTGGCGGCCGAACTCAACGGTGGTGCGCCCCCGTCCCAGGCGACTGGTGGACTCGATGGTGCGGATGCCCTCCACGCCGCTGATCGCACTCTCGATCACCTCGGTAATCTGGGCGTCGATGACCTCGGGTGCCGCACCCGGGTAATTGGTGCTGATGGACACCACGGAGGGGTCAATGTCCGGATACTCGCGCACCGCCAGCTGCAGCAATGTGGCGATGCCGAAGACCACGATCAGCAGGCTGAGCACCGTGGCCACGACCGGGCGCTTGATGGCGGTATCGGAAAGAAACACCGTTCAGGCTCCTTCCCGGTCCCGGGGCACCAGGGCTTCGGCGTCTTCCCCCACCTCCACCGCCTGGCCGTCACGAAGCCGGTCCTGGCCGTTGATGATCACCTGATCGCCCTGTGACAACCCGGAGCGGATCTCCACGCGTCCGCGCTCGCGCTGTCCACGTTCGATGGCGCGATGCCGGGCCTCGCCGTTTTCCGCGACAAAGACATACTGCTGGCGGCCCTCGGTCAGCAGCGCTTCTTCGGGAATGACCAGGGAGCGGCGCTCTTCCAGCGTGAGCGAGAGCGTCATGAACTGGCCCGGGCGAAGACGGGCCTCCTCGTTGTCGATCAGCGCGATCATGCGCAGGTTCCGGCTCTGCGGATCGACCCGGGAGCCGAGCCGCGTGATCTCCGCGTGGAAGACATGGTCCGGCCAGGCCTTGTTGCGCGCCTGGATACTGCGACCCTTCTCGATCGGGCCAAGGTAGCGCTCGGGGATGGCGAAATGGAGCTCCATCGGACTGATGCTGTCCAGCGTGGTGACCGTATCGCCGGCACGCAGCCAGGCGCCCGCGCTCTTTTCGCGCAATCCCACCACGCCGTCAAAGGGCGCATGGATGCGATGATTGTCCAGCGCAATCCGTGCCCGGGCCTTCTCCGCACGGGCACCACGCAGTTCCGCCTGGCGCTCGTCCGCCTCGGCCGCGGAAATATTGCCGTCGGCGCGCAGCCGCTGGGCGCGACGGTGTTTCGCCTCGGCATCGTCAAGACGGGCGGCGGCGCTTTCCAGCTCCGCCCGCGCGCGCCGGTCGTCCAGCGCCACCAGCAAATCGCCTTCGTTGACGGGCTCGCCCTCGTCGAAATGCAGTGCCTGTATCCGTGCATCCACCTCGCTGGTGATTTCCACGGCCTTGTGCGCGCGGGTCGAGCCCACGGCGTTGACCCGGTCGTGCATCAGTTCGTACTCTGCCGTGACCACATTGACGTGAGCCGCCTGTCCGGCGGCGGGGCCGCGCTCCTGACCGCCGTCGTCTTCGTTACCGGCAAGCAACCAGATTCCGGTCGCAAGCACCACGACGCCGGTGGCGGCCAGTATCCATCGATGGTTCATCGAGTCTCTTCTCCAGAATCAGCGAATGCGCGCGGACAAGGGTTCCGAGGATACCCTGATTGCCGCGCTTTCACGTAATTGGCGGGCATATTGCACAGAAATTCCTTGCCGGGAAAGCGGCGCAGGGTCGTTCAGGCGATCGTCGCGTGCTTCAGGCGCCGGGTTCGTTTCCCGGCATCCACTTGATATTGCAGCCCAGGGACGGTTTCTGATCCCCCTCGGGAACTTTCCCGGACAGCACCGCCAGGCAGGCGGTACGCAGGTCCTCTCCGGTTACCGGGCGGTCATTGCCAGGGCTGCTGTCGTCGAACTGGCCCCGGTAGGCCAGCCGGTGCTCACGGTCGTAGACAAAGAAGTCCGGGGTGCAGGCGGCGTGAAAATCGCGGGCCACCTGCTGGGTCTCGTCCACCAGATAGGGAAAGGGGTAGTTGCGCTGACGGATCTCGCGAAGCATCTGTTCCGGACTGTCCTCCGGATGGGTGTTCCAGTCATTGCTGTTGATCGCCACCACCGCCATGCCCCGGTCCATCAGCTCCCGGGCCAGCGCAGAGAACGCCGGCGCGATGTGTTTGACGAAGGGGCAGTGGTTGCACAGGAATGCCACCAGCACCGCGGTATCGGCCAGTTGCTCCGAATCGAGCTCCCGGCCTTCCGCGTCAGGCAGGCGAAAGGCGGGCATGGGGGTTCCGATACGAACCATTGTCGACGGAGTCAGTGCCATGGCCGCGCCCTCCTTTTTGCCGGGGTTGCCTTACTCGACCGGGTAGCCCGCTTCCTCCCAGGCCGGAAAGGCCCCTTCCAGAAGAATCAGATTGTCGAAGCCGGCCTTTTCCAGCTCTTCCGCGGCGATTTCCGCGCGCCGGTTGGTGGAGCAGTACAGAACGATCCGCTCATCCCTGTGGCCGGCGAGACTTTCCGTGTATTCGCCGATTTCCTCGTGGGGAATCAGCATGGCATTGGGAACATGCCCCTGCAGGTATTCCTGCTCGCTGCGTACATCAATGATCAGGGGGGCCTGTCCCTGCTGTTGCAGCGCATGGAGCGCTTCCGGGCTGATCCGCTCGGCGGCCAGCGCCGGCAGGCTCGTTGCGGCCAGCAAAACGGCCGCGACTAGTGACTTCCACATGGTCAGTGCTCCTGTCTGTCTTCCCATTCCTGAAGTTCATGCCAGAGTTTCTCGGCATCGCGAACCAGCCGGGCCACGCTCGCGGGCGAGGCCGGGTTGGCGAAGCTGCCGGCCAGTGCCCGGGCGGAACACTCGAATACGAACTCCTTCTTGGTCATTTCCGCCAGTGGTTTGTTCATATCGGTTCGTTCCTCTGCGTAACTGGAGGCCGCAGCCATCCAATGTACCGCTCCGGCCTCCATCAAGAAAGGAGGGTGTCGCAAAAGGTTTGCGGGAGCGCATCTCTATTTGGGAGCGGCCCCTGGGGCGCGAAGAACCTGGCACCATGCCGAAATCCGCGGCTTCGCGGTCCAGGGCCGCTCCCAAAGGTGCCAGAAGACCCTTTTGCGACACTCTTGAAGGAAGAGGCGAGGTAGGCAGCCGGTCATATATTCCAAAAATGAATACTCCTCTTACTATTTATTCTTTTATGATGCCCCCGCTGGCCGGTATGGTCCGGATTCCTGCAAACCTGTTGCAGAGCGGGGAGTAAGCGTTTTGGTTCCGGAGTCTCTTCAGCCCCTGGTGGTGGGCCTGTTGCTGATCGGTCTGTTTGCCGCCTTTGTGCGCGAATGGTTCAAGCCCGACGTGGCGGTGATGATCGTGGTGGCCATATTGCTGGCGACGGGCTTGCTGGGAGCGGATCAGGCGCTCAGTGTCTTCAGCAACAGCGCGCCGATCACCATTGCCTGCCTGTTCATCATCAGTGCCGCGCTGGAGAAGACCGGTTGTGTGGATCGCCTGGGCGACTGGCTCCAGGTGATGGCCGGGCGCAGCCGCAAGCGCCTGCTTCTTGCCCTGCTGGTCTCCGGCGTGCTGGTTTCGCCGTTCATCAACAATACCCCCGTGGTCATGGTGCTGGCGCCGGCGGTCATTGCGCTGGCCAGCCGGTACGGCATGGCTCCGTCGCGCCTGCTGATTCCGCTTTCCTACGCCACCATCCTCGGCGGTGTCTGCACACTGGTGGGCACTTCCACCAATATCCTGGTCGATGGCGTGTCCCGGGACATGGGGCTGGAGCCGTTTACCATGTTCGAGATCACCTTGCCGGCCATGGTGATCGCGCTGATCGGCTGTGTGTTCATGTTCTTCGCGGCGCCGCGGTTTCTTCCGGTGCGCGAGACCCTGTCCCAGCAGTTCACCGGTAGCCAGGATCGTGCCTTCATGGCCGAACTTTTCGTGCCGGAAGGTTCCCGGCTGGCCGGGCGGACGCTGAGCGAGGCCCGGCTGAGCAACGGCAGCGTTTCGGTGCTCAAGCTGTTTCGCGGCGACGATGAACTCTCCAGTCCTTCGTCGCAGGAGCGGCTGATGGTGGGCGACAAGCTGGTGGTGCACAGCCAGAGTGAGGACATGGCCGATCTGCGCAGCAAGGATCTGGTGGGGCTGCAGGGCGGCGAGCGCAGCACCCAGGATCTGGAGACCCTGCGTCGGCGCGGCGCCATTATCGTCGAGGCCATTGTCGGGCCCACCTCCCGGTACGTGCAGCGTCCCATCCGGGACCTGGACCTGGCGGCCCGGTATGGCATTCACCTGATTGCGGTGCACCGCAAGGATGCCTCGATCCAGGAAATCGTCGATGACTTCCAGCTCCAGGTCGGTGATGTGCTGCTGGTGGAGGGCACCCCCACCCAGATCAAGCGTTTCTGCGAGAACGGGGATCTGTTCGCCATTACCGACGTCAAGGCGCCGGCGAACCGCCCGCACAAGGCCCCCATTGCCCTGGCGTCCATCGCGGGGGTCATGGTGCTGGCGGCGTTCAATGTAATGCCCATCGAGGGGCTTGCGCTGATCGGGGCGTCGGCGGTGATTGCCACCGGCTGCATTCGTTCGGAGGAAGCCTACAAGTCCATCGACTGGTCCATACTGATGCTGATCTTCGGCATGCTCGCCATCAGCATCGCCATGCGCGACTCCGGCCTTGCCGACATCCTCTCCACCTTCCTGGTGACCTGGGGTGATGGCCTGAGCCCCTGGGTGATGCTGGCCATCGTCATCCTGATCACTTCGATTAGCACGGAACTGATCAGCAACAACGCGGTGGCGGTGATTTTTGCACCCATCGTGATCGGCGTGGCTCATCACATGGGGGTCGACCCGCGTCCCTTCGTGGTGGGCGTGATGTTCGCCGCCAGCGCCAGCTTCGCCACCCCCATCGGCTATCAGACCAACACACTGGTCTACAGCGTGGGCAACTACCGCTTCTCGGACTTCGCGCGGCTGGGCATTCCCATGAACATCATGGTCGTGGTGACAGCCAGCCTGTTGATTCCGTTCTTCTGGGAATTCTAGGCGCCTTCGGCGCCAGTGGCCGGCGGTCGGTTGCCAGTGGCCGGAAAGAAAGGTTCCCCGCGCCGGATCTCCTGGGGATGATAGGGGGGGGTGATGGTCTCTATCCCTGGATGTTATCGCTAAAGCTCCTACCGGTGCCATGGACCCTTTTGCGGAATTCTCCTGATGGAATAGCGTGGAAACGGTGCTCCTGAGGGCGCTTTCCGTTCCGACCGCCGACAACCGACCGCCGCCTACCGGCGCCGTCAGGCGCCTAGCCCGGATAGTGCACCAAATGCCCTGTGATTCGCGCCGTGGATGGTTGTCGTCAGGCGTGCTCGCGACTGAAACCGTAGCAGGGACGACGATTGAAGGAGCATGTGCGTCTGACGGCGGCCAGACCAAGCGAAGTGCATGGCAAACGTAACCGTATCAATCAAGCACCCGGCCGGGAGCCTCTGAAATACCCGTATCACCGCACTTACCTTCGATAATGCGAGTGGTGTGGTGCAATATCCGGGCTGGCGCCCCGGAGGGGCGCAGTGGCGGGCTACGAGCTGCGGGCCACGAGCTGCGAGCAAACTCGTAGCCCGCGGCTCGTAGCCCGTAGCCGGCGCCGTCAGGCGCCTATACCTCAAAAGGTTCGAGTTTTTTCTTCACGCTCTGGAGTTTCAGGCGCGCCTGGACGGGCAGGCCATTCCGGTAGGGGGGGAAGGCTTCGCCCTGGATGAGCGGAGCCAGGTATTCACGGGCTTTCGGGGTGATGCCGAAGCCGTCGCGGCTGATAAAGTTGCGCGGCAGTTTCTTCTCCACGTTGGCCACTCGTTCCAGCGACACCTCCGCGATCTTCCAGCTGTAGCGCTTGCTCTTGCCGCGGACAATGGCAGGCATGACCGCGTTGCGTCCCGCCTCGGCAAAGCGCACTGCGGCGCGGCCGACGGCCTCGGCCTGTTCGAGGTCCACCTGCGAGGCGATATGACGCGCTGAACGCTGCAGATAATCCGGCACCGCCCAGTGATACTTGTAGCCGAGTTCCGCCTTGATCATCTGCGCCAGAACCGGCGCCACGCCACCGAGCTGCCTGTGGCCGAAAGCATCGGTGGTGCCCGCGTCGGCCAGGAAAGTGCCGTCCTCGTACCGCGTGCCTTCCGAAACCGCGATCACGCAGTAGCCGTGTTTCTTCACCGTCTGCTCGACCTTCTTCAGCAGTTTCTCGCGGTCGAACGGTATCTCGGGGAACAGGATGATGTGCGGCGCACTGTTGTGTTCGTCCTGCGCCAGTCCCGCCGCCGCGGCGATCCAGCCCGCGTGACGGCCCATGACCTCCATGACGAACACCCGGGTGGAGGTCGAGCACATGGACATCACGTCCAGGGCGGCCTCGCGAAGGGACACTGCGGTGTACTTGGCCACCGATCCGAAGCCGGGGCAGACATCGGTCAACGGCAGGTCATTGTCCACGGTCTTGGGTACATGGATGGCGTGGATGGGATAGCCCATGTCCTGCGACAGCCGCGAGATCTTCAGGCAGGTGTCGGCGGAGTCGCCGCCGCCGTTATAGAAGAAGTAACCGATATTGTGGGCACGGAAGACCTCGATCAGGCGCTCGTACTCGCGCCGGGAGCTTTCCAGGTCCTTCAGCTTGTAGCGGCAGGAGCCGAAGGCGCCGCCGGGGGTGTGCTTCAGCGCCCGGATGCTGGCCGGGGTTTCCCTGCTGGTATCGATCAGGTCCTCGGTAAGTGCGCCAAGAATGCCGTTGCGCCCGGCGTAGACCTTGCCAATGACCTTGCTGGCACGGGCCTGCTCGATGACTGCCGCGGCGGTGGCGTTGATGACCGCGGTAACACCGCCGGACTGTGCATAGAATGCATTCTTGCGCGCCATGATCATTTTCCTCGGCAGATCCTCGGGTGGCGCGCATGATAATCAAAGTCGGCGTTCTTTGCATGGCGGGTGCGCACAGGGGCGGGGTCTGAGACAATCCGGGGGGCGGGGAACAGGGCCCGCCCGGCCCTTTTACTGCTTCAGGTCCCTTTTGCCACTGTTCGGGAGACTGGCGTCTTGCATATCCACATTCTCGGCATCTGCGGAACCTTCATGGGTTCCCTGGCAAGACTGGCGGCGGAGGCCGGCTTCCGGGTGACCGGGTCCGACGAGAACGTCTATCCGCCCATGTCCGACCAGTTGCGCGAGGCCGGTATCGAGCTGGTGGAGGGCTATGATCCCGGCCAGCTGCGTCCGGCGCCGGACCTGGTGGTGGTGGGCAATGCCCTGAGCCGGGGCAATCCGGCGGTGGAGTACATGCTGGATACCGGGCTGGATTATACCTCCGGGCCCGCTTTCCTGGCCGAAAGGCTGCTTCGCGGCCGCTGGGTGCTCGCCGCCGCGGGCACCCACGGCAAGACCACCACGGCCAGCATGCTGGCCTGGATCCTGGAGGCGGCGGGGCTGACGCCGGGATTTCTCATCGGCGGCGTGCCCGGCAACTTCGGTGTCTCGGCCCGTGCGGGCGAGGGGCCATTCTTCGTGGTGGAAGCGGACGAGTATGACACCGCCTTCTTCGACAAGCGTTCGAAGTTCGTCCACTACCGTCCGCGCACCGCGATCCTGAACAACCTGGAATTCGACCACGCGGACATCTTTCCGGACCTGGAGGCCATCCAGCGCCAGTTTCACCATCTGGTGCGCACCATCCCCGGTTCCGGACGCATTATCCTGCCCGCCCAGGAGCCGGCACTGGAGCAGGTGCTGGCCATGGGCTGCTGGAGTGAGGTGGAGCGTTTCGGCTCGGGAGAGAATCTTTCCATGGAACCGCTCAGTGCCGATGCCGGTTCGTTCCGGGTATGCGAGGGCGGCAGGGCCGTTGCCCGGGTGGAGTGGTCACTGACAGGGCTGCACAGTGCGCACAACGCCATGGCCGCGCTGCTGGCGGCCCGTCATGCGGGCGTGCCCCTGGCGCAGGGCGCCGAGGCCCTGGCGGATTTTCGCGGCGTGAAGCGGCGCATGGAACTGCTCGGTGAGGCGCGCGGGTTGCGCGTCTACGATGACTTCGCTCATCACCCCACCGCCATTGCCACCACCCTGGACGGATTGCGGCGTCGGGACGCGCAGCGGCGCATTCTGGCGGTGATCGAGCCACGCTCCAATACCATGCGCCTGGGCGCCCATCGTGCGCGGCTGGCCGATTCCACCCGTGCGGCCAGTGAAGTGATCTGGTACCAGCCCGCGGAGCTGGGCTGGTCCCTGGATGACGTGGTGGGCGCGTCCCCGGTGCCGGCCACGGCCCTGGATACGGTGGATGCCATTATCGAGCGGGTGCTTGCGGAACCGGGACCGGCGGATGTGGTGATCATGAGCAACGGCGGTTTCAACGGACTGCACCAGCGTCTGATGGAACGCCTCGGTGGCTGAAGGAGGGTATCTGGTGGAATCCCGTCGCGTAACGCTGGCGCTGACCGGCGCCTCCGGGCAACCCTACGGATTGCGTCTGCTGCGGGCGCTGCTGGATGCGGACACGGAAGTTCATGTGGTGGTCTCCAAGGCCGCGCGGGTGGTTATCGGAACGGAAACCGAGCTGCGTCTGCCCGCCGGCACCGAGGCCGCGCGCGAGGCGCTGCGTGCCTGGTCCGGGACGGACCGGGGCGAACTGAAAGTCTTCGGGCAGGAACAATGGACCGCGCCCGTGGCTTCCGGCTCGGGGGCGCCGGCCTCCATGGTGATCTGTCCCTGTTCCACCGGCACGCTTTCGGCCATTGCCTGCGGCGCCAGCGACAACCTGATCGAACGGGCCGCCGACGTGGCCCTCAAGGAACAGCGCCAGTTGATTCTGGTGCCACGCGAATCGCCGTATTCCGCCGTCCACCTGGAGAACATGCTCAAACTCTCACGCCTGGGCGCGACCATTCTTCCCGCCAGTCCCGGCTTTTATCACGAGCCCCGCAGCGTCGATGATCTCGTCGATTTTGTAGTCGCGCGCATTCTCGATCACCTGAAGATTCCCCACACGCTGGTGGGCCGCTGGGGGGAATAGGGCGCCTTCGGCGCGTTGTGGTCGGCGGTCGGTCGTCGGTGGTCAGAGTCAAAAGAATGCCGCCCGGAGTATCCACCGTAGGAGGGCTGCTTGCCGCGCGAATGGCCCCGGATCCGGCACGGCGCCGGATTCCTCGCGCTGCGAGCAGCGCTCCTGCAGGTGGGGCAGGACCCTTTTGCGATCCCCTCAGTGGCGAAGAAAACAGGCGTTATGGTCA
>SLJS01000392.1 GCA_007135015.1 Alcanivorax sp.
AGGCTGGCCTGGTCCCAAGGCGGATTCAGCTTGGCCCCCGGCGTGTTGGCTGGCGGCTTGACGAGATTGACGCCTGGATCGAGCAACGGGAGCGGGTCAGCCCCATTCCGGCCTCATGAACAACATCCCGGCCCTCTGGGGTCGGGATGTTGTGCCTGCCCTCAAGACACGCTTTTTCCTCATCAGCAATGATAGATCGGCCGATGGTGCCGGACTTTCAGCCACCGTGAGTCGGTTTTCCTCCTGGACAGGCCCCGCTTGACCACGTCACCCCGAGCGCATGTGGCATCGCAGGCACGGATGAGAGCAGCTTTCGGAGCGTGCGGTATCGATCCTGCAGAGGCAGGGCAGGAAACAGGCAGGGCGGGTGTTCAGTTTCAGCGCTGAGCGGGTCAGCAAGCTGTTTCGCCAGATCTGCGACCATGCAGGTATTGAAGGGCTGCATTTTCACGACCTGCGCCACGAAGCGACAAGCCGTTTATTCGAGCGGACAGATCTTGATCTGATGGAAATTCGTCGTATCACAGGCCACGAGTCTATCCAGATGCTGGCGAGATACACCCACTTTCGAAGTAATGACCTGGCACACCGGTTGGACGGTATGCCAAGAGGCGGGCATCCGGATATATGAGTTCTGAGCACGAGCGACGGATTGCCGATCCCCAAGGTTCTCTCGGTGCCTTCAAGGACTGGGCGCGAACCGACAAAAATAGGGATAAAAAAACCGTATTTCTCTTTGAAAATATCTGAAAATCCGCTATCGGCCCTCTAGAGACGATGTGTCTCTCGCAATTGGGTAGAATGTTGCTTGCATTTTGTGGTTACATGGCTTGGGGTCAAAAGTGACTTTTATTTCTTACCTAAGGAGCAAAAGGGGAATGGGGATGTTACGTTTTTTCGTTGTTACTTTTCTTGCCATATCAATTTCTGCCTGTATTCAAGATCGACCTTCCGCTCAGAAAGCTGAAGCACAGTACCGTGTTTCAGAGCTGCCTAATGCTCTCAACCTTGATAGGTTCCAGGTAGAGGGTTTTGAGAATATAGGTACGGAGAGTGATCCTGTTTGGGTGAGTCGTATCACAGCTAATGTTTCAACGCAGCAAGATACTTACGAGATTCATTCGGTGTTAGAGGGTAATCGAATCCTGGAGAAGGTCTACAGTGCGGGCGAAAGCTTCCAGCTGAGTGGTCGAGTCGGTACGCGTTCAGACGGTGACGGTGGTTGGCAGTATGAATTCCAGGTCAACAATGCACCGATCAGAGATATGGGAAGACCGTTTTCAGAGTATGGCAGGGATGCTATCAGGATTGACACCTCGGAAGCGCAAGCGCTAATTGAGGCTGAAGAAGAGAGGCAGCGGAAGGAAGCCATTGAACGTGAAGAACGGATGGCAGTTCAGCGTGCCGAGCGTGAGCGCAGGCTTGCTGAAGAACGTGAGAAACGTCAGCGTGTGGAAGCTGCTGTAGAGGAATTTGGCGCCCTATCCGTGCCTGACGGTGGTATCCGAGACTTTGTAGGTAATAGGTGTTCAGACGAGGGGGATGAGTACAATATTTTGGTCACAGGGCGGGCAAACGGTAATTCGGTCTGGGGGAGTAACCCTTATTCTCTGAGATCCGATGTTGCCAAATCGGTTGTTCACTCCGGAGCATTGGCTGATGGGCAACAGGGAATTGTTACTGTGACGATAGTTCAGGAAGATATGTATCCGGGCTCGCCCAGAAATGGGGTCGATTCTGAGGGGTATTCGCCACGTTATCAGTGTAGGTATAAGTTGGGTTATTCGATTTCGCCGTTGATGGTTATTGAGTAAACCATTCCATCTGCGTTGTGGTTTGCTTCTTAAAGTTGTTAACCGGCACTTAAGGGCTGCGGAAAACACATTGCCTCTTTTGAGGTGATAGCGTTTTGGGCTCGAGTCTTCATTGGTGAATGGCGTCAGCACCTCTTAAGCATAAAGAGGTGCTGACGCCGGATCGGGGGCGTATTGAAGGCAAGGATTTGATAGGTTCTGCACTCGGTCCTGATGTGGGTTTCAAAGCGTTGGAATCGGCCGATCCAGGACTGGAAAGTCACGCTCAAGCAACTTACGGGATTGTTCGAGGGTCGCATCCCGAATTCGGCGGTCCAGGCATGAGGCCAATTCCACAAAAATCTGCACACCCTCGGCCCTGGGACTGCCCTCGGAACCGCACATGCTCTCCGACCGGCAATTCGAGCTGTTCTTCGCCCACGGAGAGGACGTCGAGAGATTCAGTCCACCGCCGCTCGATGATCGTTTCTGACCGGTCGGCTCGATTACCCGGCCGGGACGAAAATAGGCGGATGCCCCTTGAACCTGACCCAGTTTCCCCGGCTGCGGTGCTTCTTGCGGGCCTTCCACACCAGATCGGTACGGGCGCTCATGGCATCACAGGCGCGGATGAGAGCGGCCACCGGACAGTGGTAGTGGTCACCATGCTCGAATCCCTTGATTACATGCCAGAGAGCGTCATAGGCGTCCCGGTTTTCCTCACGCAGCATGCACAGGCTGTCGGCCGCGGCATATTCGATCAGACGGTCATGCTCGGTACTGAGAACAGGAACCAGGTCCTGCTCCGAGCCTGCCAGAACGAGCTTGCCCACGTCGTGGAGGAGGGCGGCGACGACCGCCGCGTCTCTCTCGAGCGCGTTGGTTGAGAGATCCCCTGTCGCACGCTCTACCGCTTCCGCGACTTCGACCGTATGACGGAGGAGGCCGCCTGGCTCACTGTGGTGGCTGCGGTGGGACCCCGGGGCGGTGACAAGGTCATGTCCGTAGCCAGCCGGTCCCAGGACACGGTCCACGAGGTCACGAAAGGCTGGTGTTGCCAGCCGATCGCGGATTCCGACCAATCTTCGAATGGCGTCCGGCTCTGGCGCATTGCTACTCGACAGGTAACGAACGCCGGGAAGTTCGAATCCCGATGAGAAGGCCGGGTGGATGTCGAGCCGGGAGCCTGTCCATGGCCCATCCGGTCTGGGGAGAGGGATTGTCAGCACCCGGTCCAGGAGGTAGTCGGTTCGCTCAAGCCACCATCGTTCAAATTCGAGAGGCAGGGAGCCGGTGAAATCGTGGATCCAGACCTCCAGAATGTCCGGGTCGGCAGTGGGGTAAACGCTGTCGCTGTCGATCATGCCGTGGATTTCGAGTGGCAGGTCGTGGCCGGCCTTGAGCCATTCCGTAATTTCCATGATTGTCGGGGGCATTGGTGAGTCTCCAGTCTGGGTCAGTTGTACGGCGCAGGGGCCTCATGTAATGTCTGTCACGCAAAATATCGCATGTGAAGCACATCATAGCATGCAA
>SLJS01000213.1 GCA_007135015.1 Alcanivorax sp.
AGTCCCAGCAGGGCGGCGACGAAGGCCTTGAGCCAGTTGCGCCCGCCCAGCGAGGCGATGGTGGCCAGCCCGAACAGGGCAATGGCGAAGTATTCCGCCGGGTGGAAGCGCACCGCCAGGGCGGCCAGCGGAATCGAAAACAGGATCAGGATCACGGTGCCCACCATGCCGGCGGAAGCGGAAGTGACGATGGAGACACCCAGCGCCGTGGCGGGCCGGCCCTGCTGCGTCAACGGATAGCCGTCCAGTCCCGTGGCCACGGCGGAGGCGGTGCCGGGAGCATTGATCGTGATGGCCGTGATCGAACCACCGTAGCTGGCGCCAATGTAAATGCCCACAAGGAGCATCAGCGCCAGCAGCGGGGACATGCCATAGGTGAATGGCACCAGCAGGGAGACCCCCATGGAGGGTGACAGCCCGGGCATGGCACCAACCATGATGCCCAGCACGATGCCGACGAATATGGCAATGAAGGGCGCCAGACCGATGGCCGCCGAAATGCCGCCCAGTACGGATTCCACCATTATGTTTTTCGCTCCCTGTGTCAGCGAAACAGGCGTGCGGTGGGAAGATCCACATGCAGCACGCCGCGAAATACCACTTCGGAGAACACCAGCCAACTGGCGGTGAGTACCACAACGAGCACCAGGCGCCTGTAGCCCAGCACCCACATGGCCGCCGGCATGTAGAGTAGTGAACCGAGCAGGTAACCGAGCCAGGGCATGGTCACTACATAGCCGAGCATGAGGGCGACAAAGCCGAACAGCCCCAGCGGGCTGTGGCGCGTTTCGGTACTGTCGCCATGCCTCAGCAGGCGCCAGATCAGATAGAAAACGATGGGCACCATGGCCAGCCCCCATAGCCGGGGGATGCCCCGTGCACTGATGGGATCGAGTTCACTGGGTGGTGGCAGGGGCGCGGCCATGATGTAGAAGAGCGCGGACAGCGAGAGCAGTCCGGCCAGGACTATCATCTCCGTGGTCACGGCACGGAACCGTGAGCGCAGCAGCACCGCAACCAGCAGGGCGTTGAGCACAAGCACAGCAGTGATCAGCCAGTACACGCCCGGAGGCGCACCGGCACGTTCCAGCAGGCTGCGTTCGCGTTCCTCGTCATCAATCAGGCCGATTTCACGCAGATATCGATTGAAGTCTTCGCGGTCCCTTGTAACGATTTCATTGAATTCATCGGCACCGCGCCAGGTAAGGTTGACGCCTTCACCTTCCCAGGCTCGTATCCAGTCCGGGTCCGAGGTGACCTTCCGCACCAGCGTGGTCCACCACTCGCGGACCGGCTCCGGTGTGCCCTCGCGCAGGGCCAGGCCGCGCCAGATCAGTTCGCCCTCCAGCCCGTCGATGCCCAGTTCCGTAAAGGTGGGGCTTTCCGGAAACAGCGCCATGCGCTCTTCCGCCGCCACGACGGCGATGCCCAGATCGTCCGAGGCCAGCGAGTCCCGCGGATTGCCGAGATAGACATGACCCAGGTTGCCGATCAGGGCAGCGGCGGCTTCTCCGCCACTGCTGTATGGAATCCAGCGCATGTCGATATCCGCGGCTTCGGCCATCCGGACGCCGGAGATATGCTTGACGCCGCCAATGTCGACCCCGAGCCAGAGCTGATCCCCGGGCGTTTCCCGCGCATGGCGGTAAAGTGCCTCCCAGTCGGGAAAACCCTCGGTGGTATTGGTAATCAGCACATGGGGGTTATCCATGATGTAGGAATGCCAGTCCACGGCCTCGATCAGTTCCTCGCGTCCGATGGCCACCATCTTGCTGATATTGGAGCGGGTAACCGCCAGGATGTTGTGGCCGTCGGCGGGTTGCGCCAGCACATTCTCGAAGGCAACGATGCCGCCGCCGCCGGGGCGGTTGATGACCACGAAGGGATGACCGTCATGGTAGCGGCGGGCGATCTCGGCAAAACGCCGGGCTGTGACATCAATGAGCCCCCCGGGGCTGGTGTAGACAATGATGCGGATGGGCCGGTCAGGGAATCCCTCCACCTCGGGCAGGTCCGCAGCCCCGACCGGTTTTCCAGCGGCCAGGAATGCCAGTAGTAAAAGTATGCTCCAGCGGGACCGGAAACTCATGGGCTCTCCCGTCCTTCCTGCTCTGCATCGGACTCTTCGGAGGGCTCCCTGGTCCGGGCGGCGTCGAACTCGCGCAGGTACCGGGCCCCCTTGGCGGCCTGATCCACCATGCGGTGGATGGCGCTTAGCTGCTCCAGGGCAGCCGCCATTCGACTGGCGGGAATTACGCGCATGGTGCCCGCGCGAAGCAGCCTGGCCTTGACCTGCTGGTACTCTTCCTCGAAATGACGCAGTGTTTCCGGAAGTTGCCGCAGGGCTTCCTCTCCCGGGTCCTTGCCGGTTTCATCCATGATGCTCATCGCTTTCGAAATCAGCCGGTGCAGGTGCTCGAGTGTATCCCCGTCCTCGATCTCGGCGCGTTCCCGGGCCGCGATATAATCCAGCGTCTGTTCCGCAACATTCACATAATACTGGCTCACCCGCAGGGCCAGCGGAAGGGCGGTACTGAGCATCGGATCGTGGTCATGACGGTGGATGCCGCCGGCGAATTCGCCGATGGCCACGGTCAGTCGTTCCAGCCGCTGGTGCGTCTCGCGCAATATGGCGGGGCGGGCGGTTTCGTAGTTGAGCGCATCGCGCGTGGCATTGAGGGCGGCGGCGCGCATCTCGCGCAGTTCCATTCCCAGCGCATCCAGTGCCAGCGAAGGAGTGGACTGCACATTGCGGTCCAGGTACATCGGCTTGTACGGGTCTTCCTCACGCCGGTGGAAGCGCTTGTCCAGCATCTGCACCATCCGGTTGGTGAGGGGCCACATGAGCAGGATCCCCAGCAGCTTGGTCATGGTGTGGAAGACCGCGAGCACGGTGGCGGGCTGCGGCGCCAGGCCGATCCAGTGGACCACCTGCTGCGCCGCGGTTACCAGCAGCGGCAGGATGATCAGGGCCACGACGGCGGTCACCACATTGAAGGCCACATGGGCCATGGCGGCGCGTTTTGCGGCGGCAGTGGCACCCAGGCTGGCGAAGAGCGCGGTGGAGGTGGTGCCCACGTTGGCGCCCACCACCATGGCGGATGCCGTTTCCAGGGTGATGACTCCGCCACCGGCTGCGGTCAGCGTTACCGCCAGGGCCGCGGAGGAGGACTGCATGACCACCGTGAGCGCCATGCCTGTGAACATGAAGAGTACGGCGCTGAGCACTCCCTGTCCCGCCCAGGCCTCGAAAGGCGTGACATCGCCGGGACCGGCAAAAGTCTCGCGCAGGATGTCCAGACCCAGAAAGAACAGACCGAAACC
>SLJS01000149.1 GCA_007135015.1 Alcanivorax sp.
CACTTGCGCTGCTCCAGCTTTTCCGCAATGGCGCTGTCTTCCAGTGAGTCGGCAAGCTGCAGCGCCTTGTCCAGATTCACTTCCGCCGCCGGTGCTCCCATGGAGACGGGCTCCAGCCGGTCTGTGGATGCCCCCTGGCGCGGCGTCCGCTCAGATCGGCAGCTTTCTGAGAAGATGGGCCTCGACCTGCTCAAAAATCGAGGAATTTGAGAAGGTGGTGCTTCCTGGCCCGGGAGGCCACATTGCGCTTCTTTGCCGGAAAATATACAGTTCCACGGAAGAGTCGTGGATTTGTATAATGCTGCCTCGTCGCTTGATAGACACCCTCCAGCGCCTTGCCGCCGGCTTCCCGGTGGTGGCGGTCACCGGGCCGCGCCAGTCCGGCAAGACCACACTGGTGCGCGAAGTCTTTGCCGACAGGGCCTATGTAAGCCTGGAGAATCCCACGGAGCGGGCCTTCGCCGAGGAAGACCCGAAGGGCTTTCTGAAGCGCTTCGAGTCCGGCGCCATATTCGACGAGGCCCAGCGCTGGCCGGAGCTTTTCTCCTGGCTGCAGGGCATGGTGGACGAAGACCGCCAGCCCGGCCGTTTCATCCTCACCGGATCACAACAGTTCAATCTCCTGGAAGGCGTGACCCAGTCCCTGGCGGGAAGGGTGGGCATGACCCGTCTGCTGCCGCTGTCACTGGCGGAAATCCCGGACGAGCAGCTGCGAGCGCTTTCCCTGGATGCTCTGTTGCTTCGCGGAGGTTATCCGGCACTGCACACACAGCCGCTCCACCCGGACGACTGGTTCGCCAGCTACGTGGCGAGCTATGTGGAACGCGACGTCCGCCAGATCATGAACGTGCGGGACCTGACCACCTTCCAGCGTTTCGTGCGTCTGTGTGCCGGCCGCACCGGGCAGGTGCTCAACATAAGTGCCCTGGCCGGAGAGGCCGGCATATCCCAGAGCACCGCCCGCGCCTGGCTGAGCGTGCTGGAGGCCAGCGACCTCATCTTTCTTCTGCCCCCCTACCACCGCAACTTCGGAAAGCGGCTGGTGAAAACACCCAAGCTCTACTTCATCGACACGGGCCTGGCGCGCTGGCTGCTCGGCATCCGCGACGAACAGACGCTCGCACTGCATCCGTTGCGCGGCGCCCTGTTCGAAACCCTGGTGGTGAGCGAATTCCTGAAAGCCCGGTACAACCGGGGAGAAAGCGCCGATCTGTTCTTCTGGCGCGACAACAATGGCCTGGAGGCAGACCTGGTTTTTGAAAGCGCGGGACGGTTGCAGACGGTGGAGATCAAATCCGGGCATACCGTAACGAAGGACTATATCGGTGCCGCCCGGCGCTCCACCAGATTCGCCGGCGACGAAGCCCTCCCGCCCTGGCTGGTCTATGGCGGCGACGAGCACTTCGAGCGCAGTGGTGTAAGGGTGATCGGTTGGCGGGGGTTGGCGGTGGAGGATGCCTGATCCTTCTTCGCCTTCATGTGCGACCCCATGGCGGCTGCTACAATCCGCCGCATTTGCTCCAGCGGGACGGAGGCCTGCGACATGGCGAGAAACCGGTTCGGGCAGACCTGGTGGGGATCGCAGTGGCTGAATGCCCTGGAGGAGGTGGACTGGGACAACCGCCTGCCGCGTGGCCGGCGTTATGCCAACAATGGTTCGGTGCGCTCGCTCAGCGTGGATGGCCGAACGGTCACGGCGAAAGTCCAGGGCCGTCGCGCGCAGGCGTACCGGGTCCATCTGGCCATGCCCCCGCTGTCATCGCGCAAGGTGGGGCGGCTCGCGGATGATCTCGCCAGCGATTCGGCGCTGATCAGCCAGCTGCTCAACCGGACACTGGATCCCCAGGTGCTGGACTATGCCGAGGCACGGGGCATTGCCCTCTTCCCGGAAACCTGGCAAGACCTGGACATGGACTGTTCCTGCCCGGATTGGGCGGTGCCCTGCAAGCATCTGGCGGCGGTCATCTATCTGCTCTCGCGCGAGATCGACACCGACCCGTTCCAGGTCTTTCGATTGCGTGGCGTGGATCTGATTGCGGAACTGGAGCGACGGGGCCTGCATCTTGGCGCCGCTGCCGAGACGGAACTGCCCGATGCGCATGCGCTGATAACTGGCAAGGCAACGCCGTCGGAAGCGGCAGCGGGTAACAACGATCCGCTCCTGCTCCAGCGCATTGACTACGCGCGCCTGCGTCCGCTGCGCGATGCACTGCTGCGGGCATTGCCGGACGACCCCGGTTTCGCCGCCGCGGGCCGGGTACGCCAGGCCTGGAAAGCCCACCTCGGCCGGGTCATGCGTCATGCCCGTGGCGCGCTCCAGCAACTGAGCGGCGATGCCGCCCATGACCCGGGCGAGCGGCTGACGCTGGCGCGTGACGTCGCCCCGCGAGTCTCCCTCGACAAGGCGTTGTCCGCCCGGGTACAGGACATGCCCGGTTGCGACTCGGTGGCGCAACTGGTGGCGGATCTGTCCGGCCTGCGCGCCGGAGACCTGGATGACTATGACCCCCGCGTGGGTGGCTGGTACGCGATCCGGATGGCCGCACTGCATCTGCTGGCCGCCGGAGCCGCTGTCCCCTGCCTGTTTCGTCCGTCCCGTGGTGAAACGGGAGCCATCTGGCTGCCGGCTGCCCTGGACCCGGAAGTGCAGAAGGTACTGCGACAACTGGCCCAAGGTCTGCCCCCGGGGTTGCTGCAACTGCGCCAGGGACGCAAGGACCAGCCACTACCCGCAGGCGCCCAGGCACTGGCGGCCTGCGGGCTGTTCATGGATCACTGGATCCGGCAGTGGGCTGAGCTGTCTGTCAAACAGCGCGATGACAAGACCCTGAGGCTGCTGTTCGAAGAAGGCCGGGCACGCTTCGATCAACCGGGGGAGGCCGGCACCGCCGAACGCATGCATCTGTGGCTCGCGCGCCTGCAACTGGCCGAACGCGACTGCCTGCCCGTGTTGCGGATCGCCGAGCGCCGCAATGGTAACGGGTTCAATCTGCATGTGGATGTGGAGGACCGCCGCGGCGAGGCCCGTGGCAGCAAGCCGGTTCCCCTGAAAACCGTGCTCAGCCATGCCGACACTCAACGCGAATCCTGCGACCTTTGACGGCTGGTAAGTCGACGCAATCCTGATACAATTTCGTCACGGCGGCCCCCGCTTTGGTTCTGGTGTAGGAGCTTGAATTATAAGCGGAAAAGGGCCGCCGTACTTATTTTTGGTGCAATATCCGGGTTAGCTCTCCCGTCTCGGGAGCATAGTCGCCACCCGTCCTAGCCATTTCTGAACCGTCTTCGGATATCAGAGTGTAATCGAAGAATTCCTGCG
>SLJS01000121.1 GCA_007135015.1 Alcanivorax sp.
AGGTGGTCTCGCCCCGATTCCAGCACGAAACCATCAGCTTACCCTGGTAATCGGAATCGATCAGCCCCACCAGATTGCCCAGCACAATGCCGTGCTTGTGCCCCAGCCCCGAGCGGGGCAGGATCATGGCCGCGTAACCCGGATCCGCAATGTGAATGGCTAGCCCGGTAGGCAGCAGCCGCACGTCGCCGGGCTCAAGAATTTCCTTCGTCCGTGGCAGTGCCCGCAGATCCATTCCGGCGGATCCGGAAGTGGCATAATCGGGCAGAGGAAACTCCGTTCCCAGCCGCTCGTCCAGTACCCGGTATTCCAGCTCCATGGTCGCCCCGCGCCCCTGTTCAGTGTTTATAGCGGATGCCGATCAGCTCGATCAGTTGCTTGGCGATCTGGCGTTTGGAGGCAAGCGGAAGCACCTTGTGCCCGCCGGGCCAGATTACCGTCAGCGAATTATTGTCACTGCTGAATCCCACATTCTCACCCGAGACATCGTTCGTGGCGATCATGTCCAGCTTCTTGTTCTCGAGCTTGCCGCGAGCATGCTCCATCACGTTCTGCGTTTCGGCGGCAAAGCCGACAGCGAAGGGCCGCTTCGGATGCTCGGCCACCGCTGCAACAATGTCCGGGTTCTTGATCAGCGTGATATGGATTTCCTCGGTGGACTTCTTGATCTTGTGATCCGCTGTCACCGCCGGGCGGTAATCCGCCACCGCGGCTGTAGCGATGAAGATATCACAGCCCTCCTCCACCACTTCCACTGCACGCTCATACATTTCCTGCGCGCGCACCACATCGATCCGGTTCACCCGCGCGGGCGTGGGCAGGTTCACCGGACCCGCCACCAGGGTGACCCGGGCACCGGCCTCGGCGGCGGCTTCGGCAAGCGCGAAACCCATCTTGCCCGAACTCTTGTTGGTGATATAGCGAACCGGATCAATGGCTTCCCGGCTCGGTCCGGCGGTGACCACCACATGCAATCCGGTAAGCAACTCGTAATCGAAGATTTCGGCGGCCAGTCGTGCGATCTCTTCAGGCTCGAGCATGCGCCCCGGGCCGTTCTCGCCACAGGCCTGGTCGCCGGAGCCAGGCCCGAAGACCGTTATCCCCTTTTCCTGAAGGATCAGCAGGTTCTTCTGGGTGCCGCTGTCGGCCCACATCTGCTGGTTCATGGCCGGCGCAATCGCAATGGGCGCCCCGGTGGCCAGGCACAGGGTTGTAAGCAGATCGTTGCCGTGACCATGGGCAAGCCGCGCCATGAAGTTCGCCGATGCCGGCGCGATCAGGATCAGGTCCGCCCAGCGGGCAAGCTCGATATGGCCCATGGCCGCCTCGGCCTGCGTATCAAGCAGGTCTGTATGCACCCGGTGACCCGAGAGCGCCTGCATCGTCAGCGGCGTGATAAACTCCTGGGCCGCCGCGGTCATGACCACCTGCACCTCGGCACCGGCTTCCTGCAGCTGCCGCACCAGCTCCGCACTCTTGTAGGCGGCGATCCCTCCGGTCATTCCCAGCAGAATCCGCTTGTTTACCAGTCGTTCCATAGATCACCGATCTCCGGCGGGGCTGGCAGGGTGCTGGAAAGCCGGACAACGGCATTTCCCGGCCACTCGTCTGGCGCATGCCCACAACCTGAATTCAACCGCTTGCAGCATCTGATCATGCCTCCGGCTCGTTTATGCCGACGACACAGGCTGCTTTCTCAACAACCGGCCAGAACCCGTAAACTCTCAGCGCCGGGACGACAATCAATGGCCCGGCCCGTAATGGAAACCGGTAGGTTATCACCGAAACGCAGGCGGAGTAACCATTCACTCAGGCATGCTGCACCCGGAAACTTTCCCGTTCGCCGGAGTAGCTTGCCAGCCGGCGAGACGCTGCTACCATTCTGAAGGGTCCGGCTTCGGCGAACAGGCCGGCAACAGGATAACCCGGATAAAGCAACCACAGGGAGCGTGGAACATGGCCATTTCCGACTGGCCCGCGGATGAGCGCCCGCGGGAGAAGCTGCTGGCGCGCGGCGCCCACTCACTCAGCGATGCGGAACTGCTGGCAATCTTTCTTCGTACCGGACTGCGCGGCACCACTGCCGTCGACCTGGCCCGGCAGCTTCTGAACCGGCAGGGCGGGCTGCGCGCGCTGCTGGACGCACCGCCAGCAACACTGGCCTCACTGCCCGGGATGGGCGCGGCCCGCCGGGCCCTGCTGGCGGCCTCTCTGGAACTGGGGCGACGCTATCTGGAATCGGAGCTGGTCCGCGAGCATTCACTGACACGCCCTTCGGATGCCGGCCGCTTTCTCACCGCCCGGCTGCGCGGCTACCCCCATGAAGTCTTTGCCTGCATGTTTCTGGACAACAGGCATCGTCTGCTGGCCTTCGAGGAACTGTTCCGGGGCACCGTGGACGGCGCGGCGGTCTACCCCCGGGAGGTGGTGCGCCGCTGCCTGGGGCACAACGCCGCGGCGGTGATCCTGGCACACAATCACCCCTCCGGGGTGGCCGAGCCCAGCCAGTCGGACCGCAGCATCACCCGACGGCTGGTGGATGCCCTGGCGCTGGTCGATGTACGGGTGCTTGATCACCTGGTCATCGGCGAGGGCGGCTGGGTGTCCCTGGCCGAGCGGGGGTGGGTGTGAGCGCCTGGCGGCGCTCGGCCGTCGGATGGCGGCTGTCAGCGGTCAGTAAGGGCACCCTCTGACCACCGACCACTGCCGACTGGCCGCCGCTCCCGCCACAAGGCCGGGCCCCGAAAAAGGGCCCCGGCCTTGTGGCCGGGGCCGGGTTCTGGTATAAAACGCGCCCTCAGCCTCCGGGTGTTTGCCCGCCCGGTCATAGCAACAGCGGAGCAGAACCATGTCCAGGGTTTGCCAGGTTACCGGCAAGCGTCCGGTTACGGGGAACAATGTTTCCCACGCGAACAACAAGCGCAAACGCCGCTTTCAGCCCAATCTGCACCACCATCGCTTCTGGGTGGCCGCGGAGAAGCGGTTTGTGCGGCTGCGGGTTTCCTCCAAGGGAATGCGCATTATCGACAAGCGTGGTATCGAGACCGTTCTGGCCGAGCTTCGTGCCAGCGGTGTGAAAGTTTAAGGCTTGAAGCAGGAGGGCCGGTAAATGGCGGTCAAGGCGATTCGCGAGAAAATCCGGCTGGTATCCAGCGCGGGCACAGGTCATTTCTACACGACCAGCAAGAACAAGCGTAATCATCCGGAGAAGATGCAGACGAAGAAGTTTGATCCGGTGATCCGCAAGCATGTGATGTACAAAGAAGCGAAGATCAAATAGATCCCGCTTTCCTGTCATCCATAAAAAAACCGG
>SLJS01000162.1 GCA_007135015.1 Alcanivorax sp.
AAGGCGAATATTCATTCCCGGTTCATTCGCCACCATTCTTTAAGGTATTGCGCGATCGCTTCCGGGGCATGGCTCTGTGGCTCGGAGGGATGCTCGATACCTTCCTCCTCTTCCCGGGCGGCCACGCGTTCTCTCGCCAGTTCCAGCGCTTGCGGGAAGGAGTCCGCTTCCGGCAGAGCTTGGTCCAGAAATGCCCGGCCGAACCAGGTCAGTGGTGCCTGGTCGTAGCACCCGAAGGAAGGGCGGTCGGCGCGCGCGGCGGTGATCACCATGGTGTCGTCATTGGCCAGCGGCTCGATAAACCCGCCCGAGAAACAGGCAGACACCGTCACCACCTTCCAGCGCACGGGATGTTGCGCGAGCATTTCGGCGAGTTCGGCGGCGGGCAGGTCCGGCAGGAGCATGCCGTCCTGGGTGAGATAGAGTTCGTGATCACGGGTGCCGTGGCTGGTGAGATAAACAAAGAGAATATCCTTTTCCGGGTTCATGCGCTCGGCCAGCCCGTCCAGCGCGTGGCGCAGACTGGTACGGGTGGCCATGGGATAGTGCTCCACGGCGTTGCGGCTGTTGACCAGCAGCAGGGAGCGGTCGGTCACACCAAACAGCTCCGCGAACTGGTCGCGGACAAACTCCACTTCCCTGCGGAAGACTTCCTCGCTGCCATCACCGGCCAGTGCCAGAAGGTACAGACTGGGTGCGTCGTCATCGGAGGGCTTCAGTCCGGACAGGGCCTCGTCCAGCAGTTGCCGCTGATTGTAGAGGACCTGTTCGGCGTTGCGTTTCGCCAGCGCATGGCGCTCCGCCCGGCCCTCCACATACTCGCCGTTCTCCCAGGCGCCGGAGAGTTCCTCCTGTTCCCAGGGCTCCGGGTCGGCGCGGGAGAGCGTGCCTTCGCCATGGTAGCGGCCCTGCCGGAACATGCCTTCGTATACGGCACCGTCCGGGCGTACCTGCCGGCCCATGCCATGGTACTGGCCCTGCTGGAAGTTCCCCTCGTAGACTTCGCCGTCGGCGCCTTCGTAGCGCCCCTCGCCCTCGGGCACGCCCCGGTGGAAATAGCCCTCGTAGCGATTGCCTTCGACATCCACCAGCACGCCGTCGCCGTGGAACTGCCAGTCCAGGATGCCGCCCTCGTATTCGTACCCCTCCGCGTCCCGGTAACGCATGACCCCGGCGGGTTCGCCCCGCTCGAAGCGGCCGATGAATACCCGCCCGTCGGGGAGCTCCATGCGGCCCTTGCCATGGATCAGGCCCTGGCGGAATTCACCCTCGTAAACCATGCCCCGCAGTGACTCCAGGCGCCCCTCGCCGTGCAGCCGGTCGTCGGCCAGTTCTCCCTGGTAGACCGAGCCGTCGGGCAGCACCCGCTCGCCCTCCGCCAGGGTGACGCAGCCGGAGGCGGCCGCCAGCAGGCAAAGCAGGGCGGGCCACAGCGCATGGAGCATTCTCGAAGGGAACATTACCGACCTCGCCTGAAGGGCAACCGTATAGTTTCCGACTGTAGCGCCCCGAAAATGCCGGAACCAGCATCATGTCGGGTTCGGGAAGGCCCTGTTCTTGCTTTTAATCACGAAGATCGTGCACACTGATGTCGTGTGGAGGTTCTTATGAAAAACATCACCTTTAGTGCAGATGGAGAACTGATCGAGGCTGCCCGGGAACGGGCCCGTCAGGAGAACACCACCCTGAACGAGGCGTTCAGACGGTGGTTGTCGGATTACGCGCAGCACAGGGAGCAGGTTCTGGAGCATGACGATGTGGTCAGGGAATTGCGCGGGCAATTCAGAGTGGGGCGCAGGCTCTCCAGGGAAGAAATGAATGAGCGCTGAATCCTTTATCGATACCAATCTGTTCATCTATCAGCTCGAGGGAAGTGATGAACGAAAGGCCGGCATTGCCGATGCCATCATCAGGGAAGGCATCGGTACGGGAAAGGCCTGCATCAGCTTTCAGGTGGTCCAGGAATGTCTCAACACCGTGCTGAGGAAGGCGGAAATTCCCCTGACTGCGGAGCAAGCACGTCGTTACCTCGATGCTGTCCTGACTCCGCTCTTTCGTGTATCCCCGAACGTATCCCTGTACCGAAACGCGCTGGCGCTCCAGGGCCGCTATCGTTACGGGTTTTACGATTCGCTCATCATCGCCGCAGCGCTTTCCGCTGGCTGCACCAGGCTCTGGAGCGAGGATCTGCAGCACGGCCAGCGGATCGGGGAGCTTGTCATCGAGAACCCCTTTCGCTGAGCAGATTCTTCAGCCATCTCTTCATCGGCGACCAGCGGTTGATGACCAGGGCGGCAAAAATGGTCAGACAGCCGACGAACTGCAGTGCCGACATGGTCTCGGCAAACCAGAGCGCGGCGATCAGCGCCACCCATACCGGCTCCAGTACCAGAATCACCACTCCGTGGCTCTGCACGGAAAGGCTCTGGGCCCAGGTCTGCACAAAGAAGCGCCCGGCGGTGCCCACCAGGGTACTGGCCAGTATCCAGCCCGCCAGGACCAGCGTGAAATTGTCGAAGGTGGGCTGCCAGGGCTCCAGCAACAGGGAAAGTGTGGCGGTTACGACACCCACCGTGGTCAGCACCACCGCGGTCAGTGCCACCACCGGAATCTTTTCCCTGTGCGTCGTGCCGTCCCGTGCGGTCACATTCCGGGTCGCCGCCGCGTGAGTGTTGAGATTGAAATAGAGCGCGAACAGGAAGGCCGCCACGATAAAGTAGAGTTGGCCCGCTTCCAGCCGGAAACCGTTCTCCAGCGACAGCAGTGCCAGACCCGCCATGGCCACGGGCAGGGCCGCCCAGGTGCTGCCCGGTTGTGTCTCGCCGAAGAACAGTCTGGCCATGACCGGCACCAGCACCACCGCCAGGCTGGTAAGAAAGGCGCCTTCGCCAAGGTGCTCCGCCCGGTGCAGGCCAATGCTCCAGCAGCTCATGGCCAGGCCGAATACCAGGCCCACCCGAATGGCTCGCCTGCATTGCGCGGCACTCAGGCGTTGCACTTCCCGGTAGCCCGCCGCCGCCAGCAAAAGGCCGCCAAGCAGGAACCGGATCGCCATGAACAGCAGCGGCGGCATCAGCATTACCGCTTCCTTGGAGAACATCCAGCTGATGGCCGCCAGCAGGGTGACCAGAAAGAACAGCAGGTCGGATTTGGCGGTGTTGGACAGGGCCAAGGATCGCTCCGGGAGATGACAGGGCGGGTGTGATCATATCATCCGGGGCGCAATGGTATGCTTGGATTCCCGTATCGTCCCGGTGAGAGGAGACAGGAGCCATGCGGAACCGCTCCGACT
>SLJS01000255.1 GCA_007135015.1 Alcanivorax sp.
AGGCCCGAAGGGCCGTGCCCGGAGCGACCGCAGGGAGCGTGCCCGAAGGCCGCGCAGCGGCCGTGCCCGAAGCGACCGAAGGGAGCGTGCTCGTTCCAGCACGTCGCCTGACGGCGACTCCCGGCACGCAGCGCTGCGCGCTGCTTCCAGCACGGCCCCTTCCGGGGCCTTCCAGCACTCGAAGGCCCGAAGGGCCGTGCCCGGAGCGACCGCAGGGAGCGTGCCCGAAGGCCGCGCAGCGGCCGTGCCCGAAGCGACCGCAGGGAGCGTGCTCAAAATGACCGTGCCAGTTCAGCGAGGACCGTCTGGACCCGGCCCATTCCACCGGCGACCACCTGCTCGATCTCCGTCATGGAAATCTCGCGTTCACTCTTGCCCGCCGCCGGATTGACCACCAGGCAGAGCATGGCATAGGCCAGCCCGGATTCGCGTGCAAGTACTGCTTCGGGCATTCCGGTCATGCCCACCAGGGTGCAACCGTCTCTCTCCATGCGCAGGATCTCCGCGGCGGTCTCCAGCCGCGGTCCCTGGGTGGCGCCGTAGCAGCCGCCGTCGACCCAATGCTCCTGGCAGCTTTCCAGCGCCTCGGCGAGCCGTTTGCGCAGAGCCGGGTCAAAGGGCCGGGTAAAATCCATGTGAGCATCGGGGCTGTCCGCAGTTTCATGGAAACTGGCCGTGCGCCCCCAGGTGTAATCGATCAGTTGATCCGGCACCACCAGCGTGCCCGGCTCCAGCGCCTCGTCGCGGATTCCGCCCACCGCGTTCACGGCGATAACCCGCGTGGCCCCGGCACCTGCCAGCGCGGCGATATTGGCGCGGTAATCCACCTTGTGAGGCAAAACACTGTGCGGATCGCCGTGACGCGGCAGAAAGAGCACGGGCTGTCCTTCGAGCGATCCCTCGGTAACCGCCGCCGAGGCCTCGCCCCACTCTGTGCGTGGCGGATGCTCGCCGGTGATCTCCAGGCCGCTCATCCGGGCCAGCCCGGTACCGCCAATGAAAGCCAGCATGGTGTTCGTCCTCCTCAGTCTTGCGCCGGCATCCCGACATCCGGCGACAACAGAATGGCGTCATGATACCGTTACCGCGAAGATGCCGGGCGCATTGCGCCAGTAGTGGCGGTAATCCATGCCGCAACCGAACAGGTACGCATCCTCCGCCTCCAGGGCGGTAAAGTCGGCCCGCAACCCGGGCACCACCTTGCGGTCGTGGCGCTTGTCCACCAGCACGGCGGTAGCCACGGATGCCGCGCCAAGTTCCCGACAGCTTTCGACAATGGCACAGAGCGTGGCGCCCACATCCAGTATATCGTCAAGAATCAGTACATGACGTCCGGCAAGGTTCTCCGGAGGCCTGGCCGTCCAGTGCAGCCCGGATCCAGAGGTTTGCCCCCGGTAACGGGTGGCATGGACATAATCGCTCTGCAGGGGAAAATCCAGTCGCGGCAATATATGCCCGGCGAACACCAGCCCGCCGTTCATTACCGTCAGCAACAGCGGGTTCGATTCGCGGTACTGTTCCGCGATACGCCGGGCCAGCGCCGATACCGCCTCTTCGACCTCTTCCATTGAATACAGGCAGCGCGCCGTCTCGCGTACCCGAAGGATATGATCAAGATCCCCGGAATTCATGAAGTCCTGCCCGGCGTCTCTTCGGCTTCAGGAAGCTCCGCTCCGCTCTCCCTGCCTGCAATATGCAGCGTGCGCGTGGGGAACGCGAACTCGGCACCGTTTTCCTGCACGATCTCCATGATACGCAGCAACACATCCTCCTTGACCTTGTGGAACTCTATCCACTTCACGGTCCGGGTGAAACAGTAGACAAAGAACTCCAGATGCGAAGTTCCGTAGGCATTGAAATGCACGATCAGGGTTTCGTCCGACGCGATGTCCTCGTGCCCAAGCAGCATCTCGCGAACCTGGTCACAGATGGGCTGCATCCGCTCGCCGTCCTCGTACCGGATCCCCACTGTCTCGAAAATGCGCCGGAACTGCATGCGTGAAGGATTCTCCACCGTGATGTTCACGAAGGTAGCGTTGGGAATATACAGGGGACGTCTGTCGAAGGTACGAATGCGCGTAAGCCGCCAGCCGATTTCCTCCACGACCCCTTCGATTTCCCGGTCCGGCGAGCGCACCCAGTCACCCACCTTGAAGGGCTTGTCCCAGTAGACCATCAATCCGCCAAAGAAGTTTGCCAACAGGTCCCGGGCGGCGAAGCCGACCGCAATGCCGCCCACGCCGCCCAGGGCGAGCACCCCGGAAATGCTGTAACCCAGGCTCTGAAGGATCACCAGCACCGCGGTAATGGTCACCGTCAGACGCAGGAGCTTGCCCATGGCCGAGGCCGTGGTCTCGTCCACGGGATTGGCCACCAGCTTCGGGTCCCGGAGCACGTTTTCCGCCTGGTACACGAAGCGATTGACGAACATCGCCAGAATCACGATCACGGCCACCCGCCGGAACTCCGGCGCCAGTGCGAACAGCGCCGTGGGGGCCACCTCCTGCATTACCTCCACGGCCACCGACAGCCCCACCACCCATATGGTCAGGCGAACCGGAATCCGGGCCGCCTCGAGCAGTGCCGCGTCCCAGAGGGTGTCGGTGCTGCGTGTGAAACGCTCCAGCAGATCCACTACGCGCATGAGAATGAAGTTCACCGAGACCGTGGCCAGCACGATCAGAAAGACCTGGGTCATCCATACCCTGGGCTCGGTGGACAGTTCGAAGAGCCATTCCAGTTCTTCCAGGTTCATCAGCTGTTCTCCTCCCCTGCCCATTCACAAAGTGTGCTGGCCAGCCCCCTTGCGCGCTCGCGATCCAGGGTGACGGTGCCAGGGCCCGCGCGCAGGCTGACTGCCGCCACCCGGGGCGCCGGCCGATCAGTCTCCAGATATTCCAGTACCGCGAGCGCTCCGGGCCGATCGTTGCAGACCAGCACCATGTCACAGCCGGCTTCCAGCGCCAGCCGGGCGCGCTGGCGATAGTCTCCCGCCGAAGCCGCCCCCTCCATGGCCAGATCATCACTGAAGATCACGCCACCAAAACCCAGCTCCCCGCGCAGGATGTCCCGCAGCCAGTATTGCGAAAAGCCCGCCGGATGATCATCGACTCGCGGATAACGAAGATGGGCCGGCATGATCCCGTCCAGGTCGCTGGCAAGCCGCCGGAATGGGACCAGGTCCATTGCGCGAATTTCTTCCAGAGATCTGGGGTCCTCCGGCAACTCGTGGTGAGAATCCTCCGCGGCATGACCGTGACCGGGAAAATGCTTTCCGGTGGCCGCCATCC
>SLJS01000104.1 GCA_007135015.1 Alcanivorax sp.
CCTCCGTGTGCCGGAGCCCGGAGAGCTTTCGGTGCGGGTCGTGGCTCTCAAGTTTGGAACACCGGATGGTACGGTCATTGAGCCGACAGTGCAGCCGGCCGGGCCTTTGAAAGTGTACCGTTCTGAAGCGGATTTCCCTGAGCAGCCAGCGGGTGTGCCTCAATGGTGGTGGTTTGTTGGAATGCTTGCAGCCATTGGCCTGGTGATCGCGCTCTTTCTTGTGTTGCGCACACGCTTACGGTAAGCGCGTTTCCAGCCCGGGCACTGCACCAAACCACTCCCGTAATCGAAGGGAGGAGCGATGATAGGGGCTTTTAGGCGGGTTCCAGGCACTCTTTTTATTATGACGTTTACGTTTGCCATGCACTTCGCTTGGTCTGGCCGCCGTCAGGCGCACATGCTCCTTCAGCCGTAATCCCTACTACGGCTTCAGTCGCGAGCACGCCTGACGACGAACATCCGTAGCGCGAATTAGATGGCATTTGCTGCGATTAGTCCATGTTGGTGCCGGATTCCGAAGAAACAGCAGGGAGCTTTTTTCCAGCATAAGCGAACGGATTCGGGTCATTTGCAACAAGTAGCAGGGACAGGAAAGTACAAAGGCTAATTAAGTCATGGATCTGTTCGTAGCCCGGATAAAGGCGGAACGCTACGCAAACCGAACTGCTTGACGCTTTCCCGTACTCCCCCCGCCCTCTCCCTTGAAGCGCGTGTCGCGAAGAATCTTTCGGGACGGTGGGAGCGGACCCTGGGCCGAAAGGCCGCCGACCGCTCTGGAAGGTTCGCGGTGCAAGCTCCGCTCCCACATATGGGTCTTCTCTTTCATTTCTGCTTGGTACGACTCATCCCTTTTTCCGATTCCTGCAGCACATGACAACGCCGTGTCCTGAACAAACAACCCAGATACGTTTACCTCCAAACCCCTCCACGTAAACTTTACCCAACGGCTCGGACGGACCTCCGAGAGGCGGCCATTCGTTGACTGCGGCGCGCCTGTGCTTTCTTCGATAGCGGGAACCGTTCGTGGCGCGGAGCTGAGTACCAACAAGCACAACAAGCACCAGCGAGGTCGGCATGGATACGCTGACAGGGATACGCAAGGGCCGGGCACTGACCTGGCTGTTCATTGTGGCCGCCTGGGCCACAGGCACTCCTGCCCTGGCGCTGGAGCCGCTTGATGACAGGGAGATGGCCTCAATAAGCGGCATGGGCCTGGCCGTGGGCCTGGAGGATATCCGTATCACGGCAAGCCCCACCAGTTTCCTTGAATTGACGGGCACCGAGCCGCAAAGCTCGCTGTTCCGCCGTGCGGATCTTCGGCTGTACGGCATGTCGCTGACGGGCACGGATGGCAGCGAAACCTGGTCGGGAAGCTGCGGCTCGGGGCTGATGAATCTGGGCTGCCCGCTGGGGGGAAGCATCGAGCACCTGGCGGCCCATGACAATCCGTTCGTGTTGCGGGCCTTTGAACGGTCGGGGCTGCACTTCGAGGGCAACGAGACTTCGCGTGGTGTGCTGGAACTGGTGTGGCCAAGTTCCCATGATCCATTTCGTCTTGCCTTCTGGGGCGAGCTGCGCGTCGGGGCGGATGACGGGGCCGGGACGGTCGAGGGTGCCCTGCGGTTCCTGAACATTCTCAATAATGTGGATCTTTCCGATGCCCGCCTGAGCTTCGCCCGGCACACGGAACCCGGCCGTGGTGGGCTGGGAACTGTACTGGACCTTCATTTCGCCACGGATCTGCGACTGAGCGTCAATCAGACCGCCGGAAGTCCGGACAGTCTCGGGGACGTGCCCCGGTTTGACGGCCGGGAAGGCCTTTATATAGAGAATCTGCGGGGCCATTTGCCGATCGGACAACTGCACTACCAGTCTCTGCTCTTCGAGGGCGTACCCGAGGAAGACGGCAATATCACCCTCTCGCTTTCCCGGATGCCGGATGAGCCGGAGGTGTACAACCACTTCTACGGCCGCACCCTGAACGATGACCCCACCGGCGGGTACGACCGCTTTCAGAACTTCATCTCCGACACCTGGGATCAGACCCATGGGTTCATTCGCTGGGGCGACTGGCGTGGCGGGGACGTGATTCCCGGTTATCACCCGGACAATGACCCACAGGCGCCGCGGGCGGATGTGCGCGCGGAGTTCGACGGCACCTCGATGCCTGACATTTCCTCGGGGACAAGAAATTCGCTGGTAAGCACAAACAGCGGCATCTTCTTCGCCGCTCGGGAAGGCAATACCTTCCAGGCCGAGGTGCGCGGCAATTTCTTTGACGAGGGGCCGGGCGGTACGCCCGAGCTGGTGCCCGGCGAAGACCTGATTCCCCTGGACGCAATCAATCTCGGTGACGGCCGGGTCGAAGGGCTGCTGGTGCAGCATCTGTCCATCCGGACCCGGGGGGCGGCGCAATGAAGGACGCGAATGTCTTTCCTGGTTGTTCGGCTCCATTGCGGCGTCCCGTCGGCCTCGCGCGCTGTTGCGCGAGCGCGAAGGCGACAATTTCTTTTGCCTGGTTGCTTGCCTCCGGCGTTGCGGCCATGGAACCGCTCACCGAGGGGGAAATGGGTGCGGTCAGTGGCCGCGACGGCCTTGCCCTGGACCTCGAATTTCGTTTCAACGCCGATGCCTCCCGCCAGCCGCTCAGTGCCGGCTGTGCCAGCGACCCACTGGCCGCCACCGAGTGCAGGCTCGGCCTGCAGCTTACCGCCGGCAATGAGTCCGAGTGGCTGGTGCTCAAGGGCTTCTTTGGTGCGATCAGTGTTCCGGCACTGCACCTGGAAGCATCCAGCACGAAGACCAACCCGACGGCGCATGAAGACCTGACGCGTTTCGAGGACGGGCAGGGCAATCGGATACTGGACTCGCCTCATGATGTGACTGCGCTGCAGCTGGCCCTGCCCGAAGACCTGGAAATCCATGATCTGACCATCTCCGGGCTGTCCATGGAGTACGACGACGGCTCCCTGCACGGCTTTCAGCGCCACCAGTCCGGAAACCTGGGCGGCCTGCTGGTGGGAAACTCGCAGGCGGGAGAGCCGGCGCGGATATCCATTCAGGGAAGAACGGTGCTTTATGGATTCTGAATGCACAAGAAAAATCATGAAACGGCATTGCAGCGGGGCCCTGCTTGCTGTTGCGGCACTTGCCGTGCTGGCGCCAGCGGCAGGTGCGATGGACCGGACCACCGACGGTGTCCCGGAAGCCGACAGGTTGCCGGAAAACGGATACAGCCCTTCGCAGGCAAGCAAGCTTCGCGACCAGGCAGCCGGGGAAA
>SLJS01000241.1 GCA_007135015.1 Alcanivorax sp.
AGGCCGTCCACGCGCAGTTCGTTCATCTCCACGCGCCGGGACAGCAGCGGCCAGACGCGCACGCCCACGGCGGCCTCGTCCAGGGCGGCGAAGAGTTCCTCCTCATCTGCCAGCCGTGCTTCGGTGCGGCCGATGCTGACTCCCAGGGTGGGCCAGAAGGTCCAGCCAAGATCGCCCTGCATGTCCAGGTCCAGCCCCCCGTGCTCCAGTGCCAGCGCCTCGATCTGTGGTTTGAAGTCATTGGGGTCGATCAGGCGGGTGATGGCGAATACGGCGGTGGCCAGCAGCACGATGAGTGCAACCAGGATGATCGCCACGATGCGCAGCGCTCGAGCCATGGGTTTCTCCTTTCTGCGGGCCCGCTTGCGGGCGCCCTTGCAAGCCTCTGGGAGTATAGTTCCGGGCCCCGCCGGGGTCACCGTCACCGTTTGTTGTTATTCCGCCCTTGTTTTTCCTGTATGGCTACTCCGGGATGCCGGCCCGGGCCCCCAGCTCCCGCAGGGCATCGGGCACTTCCAGCGGTTGCAGCAGGGCCGCGGCCCAGCGCAGGGTTTCGGCACCCACGCCCCGGCCCCGGGTGGCCGGGTGCACCACCAGCCACTCCAGTCGCCAGCCTTCGCCCTGGCGGCGCGCCAGCAGCATGGCCACCGGCCGGGCATTGAAGATGCCTTCCAGTATACGGGTATCGTCGCTTTCCAGCGCCTGCTCCAGCGCCTGCCGGGCCTCGGGGCTGTCGCGCAGCACGCGGGCAAAGTATTCCGGGGTTTCCGGCCCGGGGCGGTGTTCGTGGATCTCCAGCGGCATGGCTTTGTGTCCCGGCTGGTCGTTGGTGGTTACTGCGGCGGTGGGCCCGTATAATAGCGGCCTTCACAGGAGAGTACAGATGAGCCAGCGCACCGCCAGCGTGGAGCGTAACACGCTGGAAACGCAAATCAGGGTTGCACTCGATCTCGACGGCACGGGCACCAGCAAGCTGGAAACCGGGCTGCCGTTTCTCGATCACATGCTCGATCAGGTGGCCCGGCACGGGCTGATCGATCTGGAGGTCGAGGCCCGGGGGGATCTGCACATCGACGCGCACCACACCGTGGAGGATATCGGCATCACGGTGGGGCAGGCGCTGGCCCGCGCCTGGGCGGACAAGAAGGGGGTGCGCCGCTATGGTCACGCCTATGTGCCGCTGGACGAGGCGCTGTCCCGGGTGGTGGTGGATCTGTCCGGCCGCCCGGGCCTGGAGATGTTCGTGGAGTTCACCCGCGCGCGCATCGGTGATTTCGATGTGGATCTCTTCCACGAGTTCTTTCAGGGGCTGGTGAACCACGCCATGATCACCGTGCATCTCGACAACCTGCGCGGGCGCAATGCCCACCACCAGGCGGAGACCCTGTTCAAGGCCTTCGGCCGGGCACTTCGCATGGCGGTGGAGCCCGACGAGCGCATGGCGGATACCACCCCTTCCACCAAGGGCACCCTCAGCGACTGAGCCACTGGGGCCCGGTCCGGCAACAGGAGTCATTGCCATGAGCGAGACGGTGGCCGTACTGGACTATGGCATGGGCAACCTGCACTCCGTGTCCAAGGCGCTGGAGCGGGTGGCCGGCGGCGGCAAGCGAATCCTGGTCAGCAGTGATCCGGAGGAACTGGGCGACGCGGACCGGCTGGTGTTTCCCGGTGTGGGCGCCATCCGGGACTGCATGGCGGTGCTGCGCGAGACCGGCCTGGACGAGGCGATCAGCCGGGTGGCCGATGCGGGCCGGCCGGTGCTGGGCGTGTGCGTGGGCATGCAGGCGATGCTCGACCACAGCGAGGAAAACGAGGGCGTGGAATGCCTGGGCATGTTTCCCGGCCGCGTGGCGCGCTTCGGCGAGGCGCGGGACGCGACCGGGTCGCGCCTGAAGGTGCCGCACATGGGCTGGAACCAGGTGGCGCAGAACGCGCACCCGCTCTGGGAGAACATTCCCGACCAGAGCCGTTTCTATTTCGTGCACTCCTATCATGCCGACGAGGTGCCCGAGAACTGGGTGGCCGGTTTCTGCGAATACGGTGTGCGCTTTCCCGCCGCGCTGGCGAAGGACAACCTCTTTGCCGTGCAGTTTCACCCTGAAAAGAGCGCGCCCTGCGGGCTGACGCTGCTGGAGAACTTCCTCCACTGGAAACCCTGAAAATCATCATGCTGAAGGATCCGCCGAAATGCTTCTGATTCCCGCCATTGATCTCAAGGATGGCAATTGCGTGCGTCTGCGCCAGGGGCGCATGGACGACGACACGGTGTTCTCCCATGACCCGGTGGCCATGGCTCGCCACTGGGTGGAGCAGGGCGCGCGCCGGCTGCATCTGGTGGATCTCAACGGCGCCTTCGCCGGCGAGCCGGTCAACGGCGAGATCGTCGCCGCCATTGCCCGGGAATTCCCGGATCTGCCCATCCAGATCGGCGGCGGCATCCGTTCGGCGGAAACCATTCAGGCTTATCTGGACGCCGGTGTGCAGTGGGTGATCATCGGCACCAAAGCGGTGGAAGAGCCTGCGTTTGTCGGCGAGATGTGCCGGCGTTTTCCCGGGCACATCATCGTGGGCCTGGATGCCCGCAACGGGCGCGTGGCCACCGACGGCTGGGCGAAGGTTACCGACGTGGATGCCATTGATCTGGCGAAGGAGTTCGAGGACAAGGGTGTTTCGGCCATCGTCTATACCGACATCAGCCGCGACGGCATGATGCAGGGCGTGAACGTGGAAGCCACCCTCCGGCTGGCCCGCTCCATGTCCATCCCGGTGATCGCCTCCGGCGGCATCACCAGCACCGACGATATCCATGCCCTCTGCGCCGCGCAGGAGCCGGGCATCGCCGGTGCGATTACCGGGCGGGCGATTTATGAAGGCAGCCTGGATTTCGCGCAGGGACAGAAGCTCGCTGACGAGCTTTGAAGCACGCTCGCTGCGCTCGCTTCTGGCACGTCGCCTGGCGGCGACTTCCGGCACGGGCCTTTGGCCCTCCCGGCACGCTCCCTTCGGTCGCTTCCAGCTGGAGTTGTGGGAGCGGGGCTTGCACCGCGAACCTGCCCCCGGGCGCTCTGGAAGGTTCGCGGCCCAAGGTCCGCTCCCACAAAGGTCTGCTCCCACAAGGGAGGGTGTCGTAAAAGGCTTGCGGGAGCGCACCCTGGGGCGCGAAGAATCTGGCTCCGTTCTGGAATCCGAGACCTTCCCGGCCTTGCTGGAGGGTCCCCTCTCCCCGCCGTGGGAGAGGGACAGGGAGAGGGGGATCGAATTACGGGAAAGCATC
>SLJS01000342.1 GCA_007135015.1 Alcanivorax sp.
GGACAGGGAGAGGGGGATCGAATTACGGGAAAGCATTGAGTAGTGCGGCTACCGTAGCCTTCCCCCTCTCCCCAACCCCTCTCCCACGAGGGGAGAGGGGCTTTTACGACACCCTCAAGGGAGGGTGTCGTAGAAACCCTTGTAGGAGCGCTGCTCGCAGCGCGAAGAATCTGGCAGCGTGCGGAATCCGGGGTTTTCGCGCTGCAAGCAGCGCTCCTACAGGAGGCATAACCCCCTTTTGCGACACCCTCACCAGGGGAGAGGGGCTTTTACGCCACCCTCCAGGAGAGGGTGGCGTAATATCAGTTGTCCGCTTCGGCTTCCAGGTTCGCGTGCCGCTCGGCCGTCGTCATGATCTCGTAGTCGGCCAGCCGCGGCTTTCGGGTCATCAGCCGGTAGGTCAGCGTGGAGCCCGGCCAGTTCGTGGTGTTGCGGCCCTCTTGCGTGTGATACCAGCTGTTGCAGCCCTGCTGCCAGACCGTGCGTGCCATGCGCCGGTCCACCCACTCCATGAAACGCTCCTGGGCCTGCTTTTTCACGTCCATCCAGTGGATCCCCTCGTGTTCCATCCGTTCCATGGCGCGCAACACATAGCGGATCTGGCTTTCCAGCATGTAGATAATGGAATTGTGGCCCAGATTGGTGTTGGGGCCGTACAGCAGGAACAGGTTGGGAAAGCCGTGCACGGAGATGCCCTTGTAGGCCCGGGCGCCGTCGCGCCATGCCTCGTTGAGCTCCAGGCCGTCGCGGCCGGTCACCCGGATGGGGGAGAGAAATTCCGTGGCACGAAAGCCGGTGCCGAGGATCAGGGTGTCCACATTTCTTTCCTTGCCATCCTCGCCGACCACCCCGTGGGGCCGGATCTCACGCGGCCCGCAGGGCACCAGTTCCACATGCTCGCGATTGAGCGCGGGCAGGTAGTTGTCGGAAATCAGGATGCGCTTGCAGCCCATGGGGTAGTTCGGCGTCAGGTGCGGGTGGAGTGAGGGGTCCCGGACCTGGCGCCGCAGCTGACGCCGGAACTGCAGGCGGTAGAGTTGCATCAGCTTTGGCAGCAGGGTGAAGCCCGGCACCCGCATCTCGAACATCAGGTAGAGATACAGGCGGTCCAGCGTGCGCAGCAGCGGAAACCGGCGCAGCAGTCGCCGCTGCCAGGGCCGCCATGTCCGGTCCGGTTTCGGCAGTATCCAGGGCGCCGAGCGCTGGAAGATGAAGACCCTGGCCGCCGGCTGGGCGATGCAGGGGATGAACTGTATGGCGCTGGCGCCGGTGCCCACCACCGCCACGCGCCGTCCGTGCAGGTCGTGTTCGTGATCCCAGCGTGCCGAATGGAAGACATGGCCCCGGAAATGCTCCATGCCCGGGATATCAGGCCAGGCGGGCCGGTTGAGCTGGCCGGTGGCGCAGACCAGCACGGGGGCATGGAAGGTCTCGCCGCCGGCGGTGTGCACCCGCCACTGGCCGCGCGCCTCATCGAAGTGCGCCCCGGTGACTTCGGTGTTGAAACGGGCATGGTCCCGGATGTCGTACTTGTCCGCGCAATATTCCAGATAGCGCAGGATCTCGGGCTGCGCGGGAAAGCGTCGGGACCAGTCGAAGTTCCGCTCGAAGGAAAAGCTGTACAGGTGGGACGGAATGTCGCACCCGGAACCGGGATAGGTATTGTCCCGCCAGACGCCGCCGGGGCCGGCGGACTTTTCCAGCACCAGGAAGTCCTGGTATCCCGCCATTTTCAGCTGGATGGCCATGCCCAGGCCGCCAAAGCCCGCACCGATGATCAGCGCCCGATACTGTTTGCCCATACCTTTCCCGTGCTCCTGGAAGCCCGTCGTCGAGCAGCGATACCATGATTCCTCCGGCGTGGGTCAAATACAAGCCCGGGCCCGGCAACGTGCCGCCATTACCGGGCAGGAGGCGCCCGCGGCAAGTTGACCCGCTGCGAGCAGGCCGTAAATCATTCTCGCAGGCGAGAGCCATCAGCTCGCAGGCGAGAGCCATCAGGCCGGAAAGGAGGAGGTCCCATGCCGCAACCGGAGATTGAATGCATTCAGGGCGACATCGTTCGCCAGGATGACATGGAAGCCATCGTCAATGCCGCCAACGCCCAGCTCCAGCCCGGCGGTGGAGTGGCCGGCGCCATTCATCGCGCCGCCGGACCGGGGCTGGCGCGCGAGTGCGCGCCCATGGCGCCCATACAGCCCGGCCAGGCGGTAATCAGCTCGGGCCAGGATCTGCCCAACCCGTACGTGATTCACTGCCTGGGGCCGGTCTACGGGCGGGATACGCCTTCCGACCGGCTGCTCGCGGACTGTTACCGGAACGCGCTGAAGCTGGCCGACGAGCGCGGCATTACCAGCATTGCCTTTCCGGCGCTGTCCACCGGTGCCTTTGGTTATCCCCTTGAAGAGGCCGCCGAGGTGGCCGCCCGCACGGTCGTTGAGACGGCGCGAGAGCTGGAGAATGTGCGCCGGATCCGGTTCGTGCTCTTCGACGAGCAGTCCGCCCGCGTGCACCGCCAGGCTCTGGCGCAGGAATGATTGCGGCCTTCGGCCGCAGGGGCGAGAGGCGAGCGGCGAGAGAAGCGTTCTCCGCCGATGTTCCGGCGCAGAGGCTACGCCCCTGGACTGTTTATCGGAAGCACCTTTACCGAGAATCCCCTGAAGCAGGCTTTATAAGCCCGTAGCTCCGGCCGAAGGCCGGCATCACAGTTCAATGGGTTCGTACGCGTCCCGGGCGGCCAGAAGGTAGTATTCCATGCCGCGCCGGGCAGCGCGGAACGCCTTCTGGCGGCTTTCATCATCGGCGCACAGCCGCTTGATCAATTCCATGGCCTCTTCGGGATGGTCGTCATCGTAATGGGCGTGGGCGCGCAGCCAGGCCATGGAGCGCCGGTTCATCTCCAGCACCCCCTTCTGGTTGTACAGCTTCATGCCGCGCACGGCGGCCTGCGTCCATTCTCCCGTGGGCCACTCGATGGCCAGGTTGGTGGCGGCCAGGCCTTCATACAGGGTTCCGCGCTGATTGATTTGCCAGAGATAGTTGTTGACGGCATCCATGGCCGGCGGTGGGGTGACCTGGTCCATCTCCTCGTCTGTGACGCCCAGCCCCCGGGCCCAGTCGCGATACCAGTGGAGGTGGCGCTCCTCGATCTTGATGTTGGTGATCAGCCAGTTGCGGGCCTCCAGCACCCCGGGCGTATCCAGGTCCGTCGCCTTGGCCAGGTTCAGGGCCATGTAGGCGGGGAAGTTCGCCACC
>SLJS01000228.1 GCA_007135015.1 Alcanivorax sp.
GGTTGCCCTGGTCGCCGGCGCCGTGCTGGTACAACTCGGCCGGCTGCAGAATCTCGGCGACCTGGAGGAAGAAACAGAGCCGGACGAACGGGAAACCAAACTGCGCGCCCGACTGGCTTCGGGCTGGGCGGCACTGGGCACCTCGAACTTCGCGGAAGCGGAGCGCCATTTCCGCGCCGCCGAGAAACTAGAGCCAGAGCACTTCGATGCCCTGTCCGGGCTGTACCAGATCCACAAGCTCAGGCCAGACAGCGAGCAGTGGCTTGCCATCACCGAAAAACTGCTGTCACTGCCCTGTGACGAGCCGGGCCGGTGCCGCCAGCAATACAATGTGCTCCGCGAAGCACGTTCTCTGCAGCCGGAACTTTCCCTTTCAGAAAACACCCGCTGCAGGCTGGCCATCAATCTTGCCGGTATTGGTGCGTTCAACGACGCCGACGGCCTGCTCGGCGAGGACGATGCACAAAGCACCGAGCCCGCACTACGCCGACAGGCCCTCGAGGCCCTGGCCGAACTCTGCCGCCGCCAGGGGGATCAGAGCCGTACCGCCCACTATCTGACCCGCGCGGAGAAACTTGCCGGTTGACCGCGAACCCTGACCGGAATGATCAACCCGTTTTTGCCAGCAGCGTGAAGCTGTGCTGCTATAAGGACCGATCAATTCCCGGAGCGGCAGGGCGGACGGATCATGGATCTCGGCATTGACGACGAAGTCATCGCTTTTCGCGAGGAAGTCAGAAGCTTTCTCCGCGAGAACCTGACACCGGAAATACAGGAAGCCGGACGGCGGACCACTTCGGTATTCGCGCCGCCGGGCCAGGCCATGGAATGGCAGCGGATCCTTCATCGCAAGGGTTGGGCCGCGCCCCACTGGCCCGAGGAATATGGCGGCACCGGCTGGAGCGTCACGAAAAGAGCGATCTTCGCCGAGGAACTGGTCCGCGCGGAAGCGCCGCCGCTGATTCCCATGGGCCTGATGATGTGTGGCCCCTGTCTGATCGGCTATGGCACACCGGAGCAGAAGGCACAGTATCTGCCGCGTATTCTTTCCGGCGAGGATTTCTGGTGCCAGGGTTACTCCGAGCCCGGCGCCGGTTCGGATCTTGCCTCACTGAAAACCTTCGCTGAAAGCGATGGCGATGACTATATCGTCAACGGCACCAAGATCTGGACCACCTACGCCCACCACGCCAATCGCATGTTCGCACTGGTGCGCACCCGCCGTGACGGCAAGCCCCAGCAGGGCATCAGCTTCCTGCTTATCGACATGGACTCTCCCGGCATTACGGTCGAGCCCATTGTCGGACTGGACGAAGTGCCAGAACAGTGCCAGGTATTCTTCGACAATGTCCGTGTTCCGAAAGCCAACCGGGTGGGCGAGGAAAACGACGGCTGGAGCGTGGCCAAGTACCTGCTGATGTTCGAACGCGGTGGGTCCGAGTACGCCCCGGCGCTTCGCGTGCAACTGGAACGGCTGAAGAAACTGGCGGCCGAACGCGAACGGAATGCGCAGGACCAACAGGCGCGCGCGTTCTTCCGGCAGAAGATCGCCGACTGCGAAATCGAGGTGCTGGCGCTGGAGTTCACCGAGAACCGCATCAAGTCCGAACTGGAAAGCGGTGGCAATCCGGGGGCGCTCACCTCCATGACCAAGATCCTGGGAACGGAACTGCAGCAGCGTATCGCGCAGCTCACCGTCGAGGGTCTGGGCATCGAGTCACTGGTATGGCAGCCGCAGGCCATTGTTCCGGCAAGCGAGGAGCAGCCCCTGGCACCGGAACATTCGCTGGTGGCCATGGCGTCCTACCTGAACTCCAGGGCCTGTTCGATCTACGGCGGCTCCAACGAAATCCAGCGCGGGATCATTGCCAGGGCCGTGCTCGGGCTCTGACGGCAGGCGGCGTCACCATGCGGTTCACGGGAGAAAGACGATGGATTTCAGCCTGAACGAGGAACAGCGCATGCTGCAACAGAGCGTGGCGAAGTTTCTCGGCGATACATACAGCCACGAAACCAGACGAAAGCGTGTCCGGGAGGGAAGCGATCTCGACGGAGACATCTGGCGGCAGTTCGCCGAACTCGGCTGGCTGGCGCTGCCGTTTGCCGAGGAAGACGGCGGACTGGGCGGCACCCTGGTCGAATCCATGATCCTCCACGAGGAATTCGGCAAGGCGCTGGTGCTGGAACCCTGGCTGGCCGCCGTGACCCTGTCCGGCGGCCTGCTGCGCCTGGGCGATGCAACGCAGAAGAAACGCTGGCTCGAACCACTCATGGAAGGACGGCTCCAGGCGGCGGTTGCGCTGGAGGAATATGGCACGGACCTGTCGCTGACCGACACATCGGTGAAGGCCCGGCCGGACGGTTCCGGATATCGTCTCGACGGCGGCAGGGATCTGGTACTCAATGCCGGCAACGCGGACATTCTCATTGTTCCCGCAAGGTGCGAGGACACGGGAGAACTTTCCCTTTTTGTCGTCGAAGCCGGCCAGCCCGGCGTAACCGTGCAGGCACACCGGCTCGTCAACGGCCAGTCCGCCGGCCGACTGCTACTGGAGGATGCTCCCGTTAGTACGGAATCACGACTTGCCCGGGAGGCCACGGCGCCGCTGGCCGCCGTGATGAACGAGGCGCTGCTGGCCATGGGCGCGCAGGCACTGGGGGCCATGTCCGCCCTGCTCGAACAGACCCTGGAATACACGAAGAACCGCAAGCAGTTCGGCACGCCGCTGAGCGGCTTTCAGGCCCTGCAGCATCGCATGGTGGACATGTTCATTGCCTGCGAACAGTACCGCTCCCTGTTACTGGCCGCTACGCTCAAGACAAATGAAGGCCACGAGGATGCCGCCCGGGCCGTGCATGCGCTCAAGGCCCGCATCGGCCAGTCCGGCCGACACCTGGCCCACGAAGCCATTCAGCTCCACGGCGCCATGGGCATGACCGACGAAATGCCCGCCGGCCACTATCTCAAGCACCTGGTCGCCCTGGACCTGCTGTTCGGCAACAGCGACCAGCACATGGCCGAGCTCGTCGCCGATGAGACCATCACGATATAAAGCGCCGAGGGAGCCTGTCACAAAAGGTGGCTCCTCGGCAGAATTCGTGGGTAACGGGAAGATCAATTATTGATCCCGCCAAGCACGCCAAGAAAACAGGAATGATTTCGGGGAGCGAGACTGACGGCCTTGAGTTTTATTCAAGCAGTCCGTTGACGGTGCGGGTAATGCCGTTCTTGATCAGAGCCTCGCCGAA
>SLJS01000377.1 GCA_007135015.1 Alcanivorax sp.
CGGGCCACCATGCCCCAGGCGGAGCTGCTCTTGCCCTTGCCGGGGCCAGTGAGCACCACCAGCACGCCCTGGTCCTTCTGCGCGCGCTCCATGCGTTCCTGCATGACTTTCTGTTTGCGGGCCATGCGTTTCGCATGGCGTTCCGGGTCCTTTGCGTCCTCGCGCATGGCTCGTCTCCGTTGCGATTCAGGAAAGAAGTTTCCCGCCGGTGAATACCGCCGCCACCGCCTCCGGCGCGGACGGAAACCAGGCATGGAAGTAGCTCGCCACCAGGGCGCCTTCGCGATACACCGCCTCGCCTTCCGTGCCGCCCTTGCGCATGGCGCGCACCGCGCGTGCCGACGGTGTCATGTCCGTTTCCAGCCGGGAATGGTGAAAGGTATGGCCGCGCAGTTCGCCATGAACGGTTTCCAGCCCCTGCAGGCCCAGTCCGGTCAGCCGCCCCGCCATCACCGCCCGGCCCGGAAGCAGGCCGGTCATGCCATGTTCGACCCCGTTGCCGTCCACAAGCCGGTCCATGCAGTACATCAGGCCGCCGCATTCGGCGAGGATCGGCTTGCCATCGGCATGATGATTGCGCACGGCGAGTTGCATGGGCAGGTTGTCAGCAAGGGTTTTCGCATGAAGTTCCGGATAGCCCCCGGGCAGCCAGAGCGCGTCCGCTTCGGGCAGCTCCGTGTCCGTGAGCGGCGAGAAGAAATGAAGCTCCGCGCCCATGGCTTCCAGCAGGTCCAGATTGGCCCGGTACAGAAAGGCAAAGGCCCGGTCCCGGGCAATGGCAATGCGCCGGCCTTCCAGCAGCCGTGGCGGCGCCGGCGGAGGCGCCGCCTCCAGGGACACCTCGGCGGGCAGCCGGTCCAGCCCCGCCTCGGCCAGTACCGCGGCGGCCTCGTCCAGTTTCCGGTCCAGGTCCGGCACCTCGGCGGCCTGAAAGATGCCCAGATGCCGGTCGGGAATGGCCATTGCCTCGCTGCGGGGCACCGCGCCCAGCAGCTCAATGTCGTCGGGCAGACCGTCGGCGAGCATGTCGCCATGGCGGGGGCTGCCGATGCGGTTGGCGATGACCTGCCGGATATCGAGATCGTCCCGGTAGCGGGCCAGCCCCAGGGCCACGGCACCGAAGGTCTGTGCCATGCCCCAGGCATCGATCACCGGCACCACCGAAAGCCCCGCCAGCGCCGCCAGGTCCGCGCTGGACGGATCCCCGTCAAAGAGGCCCATGGACCCTTCCACCAGCACCAGGTCGGCTTCCGCGGCGGCCTCGGTCAGGCGCCAGCGGCATTCCGCTTCGCCGGTCATCCAGGGATGCAACTGATAGACCGGATTGCCGGAGGCCAGCTCCAGCACCATGGGATCCAGAAAGTCCGGGCCGTGCTTGAACACCCGCACCTTGCGACCGGCGTTGCGATGCAGCCGCGCCAGCGCGGCGGTGATCATGGACTTGCCCTGCCCGGAACCGGCGGCGCTGATCATCGCCGCCGGCGCCCGGGCCTGGATGGATCGGGATTCAGTCATGGATGGCTCCTTTCGGCGGGGACGAATACACGGCTGCCGTTGACCCGCGCGGCGACCAGCGGCTGCCCGTACAGGTCTTCCAGCGCCGACGGCTCGAGCATCTGTTCGGCCTCGCCCCAGCAGGCGCGGCCGTCGGGATACAGTAGCAGCAGATGATCACACCAGCGCGCCGCCAGGTTCACGTCATGAAGGCACAGAAAGACCGCGCGCCCGCCGCGCGCCTCTTCGGCCAGACGCTCCATGACCGAAACCTGGTGGCGCAGGTCCAGATGATTGGTGGGCTCGTCGGCCAGCCAGATCTGCGGGGTCTGGGCCAGCGCCGTGGCAATGGCCAGGCGCTGGCGCTCGCCGCCGGACAGGGTGGTCACCAGCCGCTGCTCCAGCCCGTCGAGCTCCATGGCCGCCAGCGCCCGGCGGGCCAGCTCCACGTCTTCGCCGGTTTCCAGATCCCAGGGGGCCAGGTACGGGTGCCGGCCGATCAGCGCGGTTTCCAGCACGGTGGCGGGGAAACCGTCCTGGCGGTCCTGGAACACCACCGCCAGCTGCCGTGCCACTTCCCGGCGCCGCATCCGGGCAAGCGGCTGCCCGTCCAGGCTCACCGTGCCGTGCCGGGGCCGGCGCAGCCCCGCCAGGGTATGCAGCAATGTGGTCTTGCCGGCGCCGTTGGGGCCGAGCACCCCCCAGACCTGCCCCGCCCGGATCTCCAGATCCAGCGGCGTGCCATCCGCACGGTCCGGGATGTCGATCACCAGCTGTCGGGTCTCCAGCTTGCGCATCAGCGACTCCGGTAGAGCAGGTAAAGAAAGGCGGGCACGCCCAGCAGGGCGGTGATCACGCCCACGGGCAACTGCTCCGGGGCAATGATGATGCGCGCCAGGGTGTCGGCCAGCACCAGCAGGATGCCGCCGGCCAGTGCCGAGGCGGGCAGGATCAGGCGCTGGTCATTGCCCAGCACCAGCCGCAGCATGTGCGGCACCACCAGCCCCACGAAACCGATGCTGCCCGCCGTGGTCACCGCCACGGCGGTGAGCAGGCTGGCGGTAATGTAGATGGACCATTCCATGGGCCGCACCGCCACGCCCAGGGCGGCGGCCTGCATGGGGCCCCGGGCCAGCACATTGAGGCTGCGCCCCAGCGGCAACGTGACCAGACAGGCGAGGGCCAGCACCGTCAGCGCGACCCAGGGGGTGCGGGCATAGGCCAGATCACCCATCAGCCAGTAGAGCATCCCCGGAAGCTGTTCGGCCGGGCTGATGGCCAGCATGAAGGTGATCACCGCTCCCCAGCCGGCGGCCACCACCACGCCGGTGAGCAGCAGCCGCGTGGGCGTCCAGCTACCAGTGCCATGAGCCAGGCCGAAGACCAGCAGCGTGGAAAGCAGCGCCCCGGCGAAGGCGGAACCGGACACCACCATGGCCCCCAGCCCGGCCATCATGGCGACCAGCGCCCCCACGGCGGCACCACCGGACAGGCCCAGCACATAGGGGTCGGCCAGGGGGTTGCGCAGCAGCACCTGCATCAGGGCGCCGGCCACCGCCAGCAGCCCGCCAGTGGCGAAGGCCGCCAGCGCCCGCGGCACCCGCAGCTCGAAGATCAGGGTGCGGTGCAGCGGCGTGCCCTCGCCGGCAAGCACCGCCGCCAGTTCCGCCGGCGCAATGGCCACGCTGCCGAAGGCCACCGCCACCAGCACCGCCGTGACCGCCA
>SLJS01000219.1 GCA_007135015.1 Alcanivorax sp.
CCCGTGAGAGGGTATCGTAAAAGGCTTGTGGGAGCGCGTCTTGGGGCGCGAAGAACCTGGCACCGTGCCGGAATCCGGGGCCTTCGCGGCCTTGCTGGAGGGTCCCCTCTCCCCGCCGTGGGAGAGGGACAGGGAGAGGGGGATCGAATTACGGGAAAGCAATAAGCAGTGCGGCTACCGTAGCCTTCCCCCTCTCCCCAACCCCTCTCCCACCAGGGGAGAGGGGCTTTTACGACACCCTCGCCGGGGGGGCGCCGGCAGTCCGACCCGATTCAGTTTCCGGGTGGGTCCTCGCTGCGGCGGCTCCGGGCGACCTTGTCCTCGTACATGCGCCGGTCGGCCTCGCCCAGCACGGCTTCGGGATCCTGTTCATCGGAACTGGCACCGCCAATGCTGTAGCGAAGCACGAGATTGAAACGTTCCCCCGAAGCGGTTTCCACCTCTGACAGATGTGCTCCGTCGCCTGCGCGCATCCGGTGCAACAACTGCTCCACACCCCCGGCATCGGTATCGGGACAGAACACCAGGAACTCGTCGCCACCCCAGCGGGCCACCACATCCGTGGCGCGACAGCACTCGCCAATCCGCTCCGCCGCGGCGCGGATCAGCGCATCCCCGGCCTCGTGGCCATGTTCATCATTGACCTGCTTGAGTCCGTCCAGATCAATGACCAGCAGCGCGAAATCGCGCACGCCATGGCGCTGCTTGTCCGCAATCGCCTTGTCCAGCAACGGCTCCACATAGTTGCGGTTGAACACACCGGTCAGTGCATCCGTATTGGCGATTCGCTCCAGCTCCAGCTCGAGAAGCAGCGCCTGCAGGGCTGCGGCGACATGATCCGAGAACAGGGCGCCGGCCTGACGGGCATCCCTGCCTGGCGGCCCGGCCCCGGCAATGACCAGCACGCCTTCCAGACTTGTAAGGCGATTATCCATCGGAAAGGACAGCACGCTCCGGTAGCCGCCAGGCAGTGCTACCGCATCTTCGCCTTCCGGACAACGCCGCTGTTCGCGCAGCCACTGCACCAGCGCCTGCTCATCGGCGAGTTCCAGATTCCGGAAGTGCGCATGATGAATCAGGCCACCGCGCTGGCGCTCCCGGGTCATCACACCGACACCACATTCCGGCAGCAGCTCGGCCAGCAGGGGCATCACCCGCTCGAGCATCCGGTCCACATCATGGGTTTCCCGGGCACGGCTGTTGGCTTCCACCAGCTTCTCGAACAGACGGGTCTTTCCGGCCAGCACCCTGTTGGCATCACCGAGCTCCCCGAGCGCCTCATCGAGCCGGCGGGTACGCTCGCGCACCCGTTCCTCCAGCATCGCCTTGCCCTCGCGCTCGACCCGCTGCTTCTCGTCCTCGAGCAGCCGCATGCGATGGGCCAGCGCCAGCGAGAGCAGCAACATTTCCATGGCCGCACCGATCTGGACGCCGAACTCGGTGATGAACACATTGGGCAGCACCCCGAGTGCGCGGAGCGCATAAAGCAACACCCCGGCAAGCAGAAACACCCAGGCGAGCAGAAAGTAGCGGGCCTGTTCCAGCCCGCGCCGCAACGAAAGCATGGCCACGACCACCACACTCAGCGTGGTCACTACCGCCAGTGATGCGGTCATCTCGTAGGCCCGGTGCGGCCCCACCAGCAGCGCCCAGGCAATCACCAGCAGGAAGCCCAGATTCAGCGCGTGAAACCAGCGGTTCCCCCAGGGCATGCGTTCACGAAGATGCAGAAAAGAACTGGTGAACAACAGCGCGGCGATATGCACCAGCCCGCCGAGTATCGGCGTGGCCAGCTGTGCCCATCCCGGAAACCCCGGCCAGAGAAACTGGTATCCGAAACCGGTGATATTGAGCACGAAAACCAGGAAGCAGCCCAGGTACAGAACGTAATAGAGCGAATTGATGTCGCGCAGCGCCGCGTACAGCAGCAGATTGTAGAACAGCAACGCCCCGAGTAATCCGAAGAACAGGGAAAGCCCCACATAGGCATCCCGGGCGTCACGACTGAACTGCGCGCGGTCCCGCGCTTCCACGGGCAGCTGCAATGAACTGGCACTGCGCATGCGAAACAGCAGCTCGGCGCGCTGGCCGGGCTCCAGCACCAGAGGAAAGGAAAACTGATAGTGCCCGATGGGCCACTGGGCACGGGGCACGGACTTGCCGCCGCGAAAATGCCCCACCTCCCGGTCGTCGACAAAGACCCGGGCCTCAATGAAGCCCAGCAGGGGATGCGGCACCTCCACCACCCACTCGTCAGCCGCGCCGGGGCCACGTTCAACGGCCAGATACCCCCAGACCGTTTCCGGGCCATAGCCGAAATGGGGTGAGCCCCGCTCCACCGGCCGCAACTCCCCGCGCCGGCCCGCCTCGAGCACCCTCCGGGGCGGATGCTCCGCTTCCGCGGTGATCAGCACCTGAAGATCCCCGCCCAGCACCACAGGCCCGCTTCCCTGAAGCACCACCGCGCCGGTGTCCGCCACAACCGCCTGTGCGCCACAAAGCAACCCGCACAACAGAAGGATCAGCCGCAGGCCAGGGTACCCGTTGTTCTTGTGATTCTTGCCGCCTTCCCGCATCCGTCCATCCGGGCCAGGGGATCAGTATCTTCCATGGTACCCCCGGGGGAATCCGGGGTCAGCCTGCGAAGGGCGGCACGCCCATCAGCCACACGTGCAGTTTCATCACGAAAGCCCCGTACAGCGCCAGCCCGACCACCACGGCGATGATATCCCGACCGACTCCAGCCACCGGCCTGGTCCTTCCCTCCGCCCGGTCGCGCCGGCGGCCGACCACATAGGCGGCCACGGCCCAGGCCAGAAAGGCACCGAACAGAATGACGTCATGAAGCCCGCCATTGGCGAACAGGTGCGCGAGCGCCCAGATCTTGGTGGCGAGCAGCATGGGATGACCGACACGGGCGCGAATGCGGTTTCCGGGAACATAGGCGGCCACCAGCAGGATCATGGCCGGAATCATCAGCAGTGCGGCCAGGTGACGGGTCCAGACCGGACTGTGCCAGAGCCAGACGGGATCGGCGCTGCGCGCCTCACCATAACCCGCCACCAGGAGCACGAAACCGGCGATGGAAACCAGGGCGAACAGCGCCTTCCAGCCGCCGATCCCGAGCCTGTCGATACCGGCCTGACGCAAACCGGGCGCGAGCATGTGAAGGGAATGGACACCGAGAAAAATGGCGAGGCCGATGATCAGTAGG
>SLJS01000047.1 GCA_007135015.1 Alcanivorax sp.
ATAAAACTCAAGGCCGTCAGTCTCGCTCCCCGAAATCATTCCTGTTTTCTTGGCGTGCTTGGCGGCTTGGCGGGATCAATAATTGATCTTCCCGTTACCCACGAATTCTGCCGAGGAGCCCTTTTCGGGAACGGGCAGACAGGATGGCGGCGCTCTGACCGCCCGCCATCACTCAGTCATCCGCCGCGACCAGCTGCTGCATGGTGATCAGCGCAAGCTCGGTGCCCACCTGTGAGAGGGTCAGCGGCGGCCGGTCCCGCTCGAAGCCGCTGTCGGTGCCCACCCACTGGTAGGGATATTCCTCCTCCGGCGGCACGCCCCCGGTTTCCAGGACCGCCAGCAGTGTGCCGTCCTTTACGTCCACCAGCCGCATTTCGAACCTCGGCTTCTCCGCCGTGGGCGCATTCAGCGCCCGGATCTCCACCAGCACATCCGCGTGTTCGGAAAGGGCTTGCACTTCCAGGCGCTGATGATCCGGCGCACCCCGGGTAAAGGTGCCATCCTCCCGGGAGGCATCGGCCAGCCGCATCATGGTGCCACGCTCGACCAGACGCACACCGACCTGGCGCATGGTGGACACATAACCGCCCTGCAACTCGGCGGCCGGTCCGGGCCCGGCGGACGCCGGGGCGCGGCGTCGTTCCGCCTGCATGGCTACATTGCCACGCCCCTGTTCGGCGGTGTCGCCGTCGGGGCCCTGTTCACTTCGCCTGCCGGTTCCGGCCACCACGAAACGTTCGGAAGCCACCCAGTCACTGATCCGGTCAGAGAAGCGCCGGTTGTAGTAGAACGCCAGCCGCAGGCCCTCGGGGTGGGTCGCGCGAAATCGCTCCTGCACTTCCTCGCGGCTCATGGTGCGCGTGCCCTGTTCTTCTTCCTCCTCGAGCATCTTCGCTCGCGTGGTGACCTCCGCCGGAGGAGCCATCATTTCGCTGGCGGGATGATCCCGATCATCCGTCAGGGCGGGCGGTGAGGCCGCGCAGATTGCCAGCACAAGGCCAGCGCGCATGAGGTTCATCATTTCGCCTCCCTTACCTCAACCCGATAGAGCAGGGGCTTTGTGGTGGTGGACATTTCCCGGTAATCGGACAGCGAGTTCGCGGGCACCGAGAACCGCTGCCACGCCGTGGTGTCTTCCGGTGCACGGTCCTGATCGAAGAACACCGTGCGGGCCTGGATCTGGTAATCATGATCCGTGTGGTTGCGAAGGCGCGCCCAGACTTCGGTGGTGCCGGTCTCGGTCCTGCGCTTTCCGTGGTCTTCCACTGTGAAGCGATAGGTCACCTTGTCGCCGAACAGCCAGCGGCGCTCGGTACGGCGCAGATCATAGTCGGTGAATACCACGGCATCGAATTCCGTCTCCGCGGTCCGTTCACGCACCCTTTCCGGGTCATCGCGATGCAGGCAGCCCGAAACAAGCAGCACGGCGGCCAGAGCGACCGATATCCCTGTCAATGTCCTGTTCATTGGCGTTCTCCACTGTTATCGGGCACTGGCATGGACAATGCCGTTGCCCCGTTGATCAAACCGGATCTCGGCGTGGTGGGTCAGCGCCGGGAGCACCCGCCCCTGCTCGTCGAGATATTCGATTCTGAGTTCGCGCTCGCCTTCCTCGGCGCGCAGACTGTAGACATGAACGGTGTCGGGCAGTGTCTCCCAGTAGCGGATGTCCGCCCTGGGATTGGCGCGGGCCGAAAGCGCCAGGGCACTCACGCCGACTACGCTGACCGCAGCAAAGGCACCGGTGCCGGCGGTCAGGCCCGCCACCACATTGTTGTTGGTGACGTTGGTCAGGTTGGTGCCCACCGACTCGGTACGGCTCTTGAATTCCACCTGGCCGTCGATAATGCGGTCCACGGCCCGGCCGCCCCGGGTGGAGGCCTGGAAGAAGATATCCTCCACCGGATAGGCTTCATACTCTTCGCCCGCGTAGTCGAAACGGGCGCGCACGTCCTCGAAATCGCGGCCGCGACGATAAACAAGCTGATGGTGGCCCATGCCATCGCCAAGTTTCCGCGGGGATTTGCCGGTTTCGACGAACACCAGCACATTGTGGTCGGGCTCAGGCAGGGGCGCGTCCGGGCGGAACTGGCGGAACTCCTCGAAATGCTCCTCGGCCAGCCGTTCCGAGCCCATCTTCATCGCCGCCCAGCCGGCGAGATACATGAAGGCGGCAAAGTCCGCGGCGTGCTGCTCCTCCTCGGCGAAGGCATCCTGGAGCAGGCCGCTGAGAAAACTTGCGCGGGCATTGTCATAGTCTCCCGCGCGCAGGAACAGAAGCCCCCGGTACAGGAAGACCATGGCCCGCTCATAGGGCTCGCCCTTGAAGTCCTTTTCGTCTTCCTGGTGCCAGAGGCTGCGGGCGCGCCGGGCGGCCTCATTGTCCGCGTACACGCTTTCGATATCCGCAATGGCGGAATCGAAAGCCCGTTCGGCATGGTCGTAATGGCCGTTCCTGAACGCAGTCAGGCCGAGCTCCATCAGGTTCAGCACCTCGTTGCGGCGCCCCTCGGCAAAGACATTGCGGTAATGCGGCTGCAGCACCGCCGGCTGCGCCGCTACATGGCGCTGCTGGTCCGCGGTCAGATCACGCCGGGCATACTCCGTGGGACGCGAAGCACAGCCGGCCAGCAAGGCAGCACAGACCACCGCGATCGTCAGCGGCCTGAACAGGCGCTCAGCGATACATGATGTTGTCCTGCGAGGACCTGCGCATCTCATACATTCCGCTCCAGACAATGGTGCCAAGTTCCAGGTCGATCATTTCGAAGGTGATCTGGTGATAACGCGAACGGGCCTGGCTACTGCGATCCACGGCGTCCAGGGACATGATCCGCCCGCCCAGACGGTAATCGGCACCCGCCTGGGCCTGGGTCTGGCGGATGGTGCCACTGTCGACCACGCCCTCGCGCTTGAGATCACGTTCGTGCGCGACCATGTCCGAGAAGTGCCGGCCCACGAATACCATCCTGCCCTCGCTGGCGCGATTGAGATTCACCCGCAGCCGGTCGGTGAGCATGTTGGTGTTGATCACCGTGGAGCTTTCGTTACGCATGTACTCGTTGTCGATGATGATCCGCGGTGGCGTGTCCCGGTTGGCGACGATGCCGGTGGCCAGCAGGTCACGCATCATCTCGTCGGTCATCGCGATCACGTCCTGGGATTCGATCCCCACACCGGATACGCGGCCCTCGGTCTCCGGGTCCTCGTAGGTGGACGGCTGGCCGCGAACATTGTCGATATTGCCGGCACAACCAGCCAGCAGTGCTGGCAGGCAGAGCGCCAGAATCGCGGGGTGCATGCTGAAAGTGATTTTCATCTTGCCTGTTCTCCATGGTTCATGATTTTCGGGCCCTGTTGCACTGCGGTGGCAGTCAGAACCGGCCGCCTACACCAAAGGAGATCGTGCTGTCGTCGTCACGCTCCTCGTAGCCGATGTATCCGCCGAAGTCCGGGGTAAATCCGTATTCAAGCAGGCCGCGAAGGCCTGTATAGCTGAGGTCTTCGCCAATGCCACCAAAGCTGTCATCCTCGGCATCCACGTTGCGCACACCAAGATCCAGGATCAGGTTCTGCTCCGGGAAACGGACCTGGGAGCCCAGGCGCCAGCCCAGCCCCTGGTAGTCCGGGTCGCCATCGATTCCATCCACACTGATCATGTCAAAGGCGGGGCCGCCGTAGAGACGCACGGTCGGGGAAACGGAAACGGAAGCGCCCACGGCAAACTGCAGTTCCGTGAAGTCCACTTCATCGGTCAGATCATCGCCGGAACTGAAGAACAGCCCGTACTCGTAGAACCAGCCGAAACTTCCTGGCTCGGGCGCGGAGGTCCTGCCGCGGAAGTCCAGGCCGAGCCCCGTTCCGCTGAGATCACCGCTGGTCGCCCCCAGGCCCAGGGAGAAGAAATGACCACGATCCGTATAGATTTCCGGCGGGGCCGGAGGCGCGGCGGGCGGGGCGGCCTCCGCGGTGCGCGGCAACGGACGGACCGGCTCGGGCGTGATGCGTTCACGACGCATGGTGTAGCTTTCCACCCGATCCTGATTGTCACGCAGTACAGAAAGGGTCACTTCAGTACCCACTTCACCACGGACTCGATTGACCAGACCCTGCAGCGCCTCGTCGCGAACCATCTCGCCATCAATGCGGATGATTACATCGTTTTCGCGCAGGCCGGAGTTGGCGGCAGGCGAGCCCTCCATGAGCTGCTTGACCGTAAGCAGGCCCGCGTCCATGGCGAGAGCAGCCCCGATTCCCCCGGCGGTTGCCCGGCGCTGTTGCTCCGAGCGAGCGCGGGAGACGGCGCGGGGATAGACCTGCTTGAGTTCCGGATACACATCCTGTGCCGCCTTGAGCGCACCCTCGTAGTGCGGATGATCCGAGTGGGTCAGGAACATCCACTGGGCCATGTCATCCAGGGAGTTGAAGGACAGGTCGGAGCTCTCGCGCATGAAGTCCTCGCCACCGGCCGCCTCCATGGCAACACTACGACCGACGGCGGCGCCGGCCTGGCTGCCAAGAAATCCGCCCACGAAAGGCACACTGCGCATGGCCCTCTGGCCGGCGTAGGCGCCCACGGCACCACCCACCGCAGCACCGGTACGGCCATCGACGGTTCGATTCACCCATTCGGCAAAGACACCGTCGCTGGTATAGGGGCTGAGATAACGGCCGGAGCTGTTCGGTATGGGCTCCACGGCCAGGGCCTGAAGGGCCGGCAGGGCGAGCAGCAGCACCAGCAGAGCTTGCAGAACGGATCGGGTTTGCATGGCATGTGTTCCAGTGTGTTCTTTTCCCCCGGTCCGGCTCATCACGGCGATGAGCCAGCCCCCCTGTGCAAGGCTGGTGAGACGGGTAATGACACCCTGCTTTCAGAATAATAGGTCAGCTCCCCGGCCCGCTCATCACCCATATGGGGTATGCACGAAAAAAAAGATGGGCGGGCAGCGAGGGTGGCAAGGCACATGAGGCAAGGAGCAAGGCGTAGCCGGCACACAGTCCTGTTCTGTTCAGATGCGTCCTGCGCGCCAGAGCGAGTCGATTAACGGGCTCCCTCCCCTGCAAAGGAGGGTGTCCAAAAGGCTGGTGGGAGCGCACCTTGGGGCGCGAAGAACCTGGCACCGTAGCTGGAATCGGAGGCCTTCGCGGCCCAAGGTCCGCTCCCACAGGCGCCAGTAGACCCATTTGCGAAACCCTCATCAAGGGAGAGGGGCTTCAATGGCGCAGCTTCGCCGCTGTGCCTCGTAGCCCGTAGCTCGCCACTCGCCACCGCGCCCCCAACGGGGGCGCTAAGGCAGATCCTCAATCCGCAGGCCCCGGTTTTCCCGGCGCGCCTGCCGCAGGTGGGGAATCACTTCCGGGCCGTAGAGTTTCCGCTTGCCCGTGGGACCGAGCCGGAAGCGCTTGATGGCCCAGTGGTACTGATCCGGCCAGCGGCTGATGCGTTCGGCAAGGCCCTCATTGAGCGCGGCAAGCGCTCGCGTCTCGTCCTCATCATCCAGGCCCTCCGGGGCCGGGTCGATATAGACCTCCACGTCATGGTGGGAGCCGCGGCGGTGGCAGCCGACGAAGAATACCACCGGGCGGTACCGCCGGATCAGTTTCCAGGGCAGATTGGAGGTGCGTGCCGGGATGCCGAAAAACGGCACCTGCGGGTTGTTGCTGCCGTGGGGGGCGTGATCGGCCAGAATCGCCACCGCCTCGCCCCGGGCCAGCGCCGCCAGCCCCGCGCGGATGCCCCGGGAATCGGCGGGAACCAGGGTGCTGCCGGTGCTCTCGCGGGCACGAGTAACCAGCTCGGTAATCGCCTCGCTGCCCTGGGTCTGGTAGAACACGGTCATGGGCAGCTCCGGGCCCAGCAGCAGGTTGGGCAGTTCCCAGCTGGACTGGTGCAGGGTCAACAGCAGCACCGGCCTGCCGGCCCGGCGTGCCTCGCGCAGCGCCTCCAGCCCCGTTACCGACCGGATGCGTGCCAGGCTCTCCTCTGGCGGCCGGGTCCAGACATGGGTGTACTCGCCGAATGTGGCGGCGAGCCCCACCAGCGTGCGCCGCGCCAGCCGCGCGCCTTCGCGATAACCCAGGTGTGGATAGCACAGCAGGATATTCACCAGTACGGTGCGGTAGGCACTGGCCACCGAAAGCGGCAGCCAGCAGCTCAGCCAGGCCAGCCCGGCAGCCAGTCCGGTCACCAGCCCCAGGGGCAGGCGGCCGAAGAAACGGAAGAAGAACAGCAGACTTCTGTCCTCGAGGGAATCTTTCTTGCTCATTGACGTCGGGTTCCAGGATTGCTGAAGAATGCTCCCGGGGGAGCAACATGATTCAAGCGGAGCGTCCCGCTCAGTCTCTCCGCCCGGCCTCCACCTCCATGGTTTCGCCATGCTCGAGCACACAGAACTCCCGGGCGTCGAGATTTCTCCGTTCCAGGGCCTCACGCAGGCGTTTCGGCGGCTCGTCCATGGGCTCGTCGGTGAGTACGAAAGTGCCCCAGTGCATGGCCACCGACTGGCGTGCCCGCACATCCACATGAATCTGCACGGCCTCTTCCGGCGTGACATGCACGGGCGCCATGAACCAGCGCGGCTCATAGGCGCCGATGGGCAGCAGGGCAAGGTCGAGGTCGCGGAAAATCCGGCCGATCTCGGTGAAGCAGCCGCCGTAGCCCGTGTCGCCGGCAAAATACAGGGAAAAGTCCCCGCAATCCAGAATCCAGCCACACCAGAGTGTACGGTTGCGGTCGCGTACGCCCCGGCCGCTGAAGTGCTGGGCCGGCACGCAGAACACTTCATGGTGCTGTTCCCGACACTGCTGCCACCAGCCCATTTCCCGTACATTCCGGATCCGGCGGCGACGAAACCAGTCGCCCAGGTCCAGCGGGACGAACCAGCGGATGCGGTCACCGAAACGCCGGTGCAGGGCCCTGACCGTGGGCTCGTCCAGATGGTCGTAATGATTGTGGGAAATCAGGACCTGATGGATGACTGGTAGCTCCTCCACGGCAAGGGCGGCGGGCGTGGTCCGCTTCGGCCCGGCGAAGGAAAGGGGGCTGGCGCGCTCGGACAGCACCGGGTCGGTAAGGAGGTTCAGGCCGCGGTACTGGAACAGGAAGCTGGCATGGCCCAGCCAGGTCAGCCGGGGCGCCTGCGCCGGCTCATTGAGCCGGGCGGTTTCCGGCTCTTGCACCGGAAAACGCTGTGGCCTCGGGAAGCTCCGTTGCGGGTCGCGCTGCCAGCGCAGGAATTCGCGCAGCCCGTGCGCGGGTGTGCGCTCCAGATTCCGGAAGCGGCCCTTGTAGAAGACGGGCCGGCCGGCCAGCTCCTCAAGCCGTTCGCGATCGACCTTCATGCGGCCTGCAGCGAAACCAGTGCCCGTTCGATGGCATCCAGATCGGGGATGGTCGCCAGCTCGCCGCCGAGCTGGATGTACATGGTCTCGGCCGGTCCGCTTTCCACCGGCTCCTCGATGGGGTCGTTGCGCTGCACACGCACCTGCCGGGGAATGCCCTGTATCACCACCGCGTAGAAAGGCAGTTGGCCGGTGACCGTGTTGATCACCGCGATGCGCGAGTTCTCGCCGATATGGATGGCGCCGCTTTCATTGAGTCGCTCGAAGGAAATCAGCGGCACCTCTTCGTCCCGCCAGTCAATCCAGCCAAGCAGCCACTCGGCCCCCTGACCCGGACGTTCCGGCTGACGAAGCGGAATCACCTCGGCAATCATGATGTTGGGAATCAGCCAGGGCCGGCCCTGCATGGGCACGATCAGGCTGGGTATTTCCTCGGGCAGTTCCGCCATTGGGTTTGTCCTCGAATCAGGATGCCATTCCGCTAGTATGCAACTGCTGGCGCACATGCTCCACCAGTTGCGCGGCAAGTTCTTCCGGGCTGCCATTGTAGCCCACGGCCCCGGTGTCGCGGGCGGAATCCGGCTGGCTGCTTACCGCGCAAGTCGGCGCCGATTGCGCCCAGATCTCGCTGCCACGCCCGGCCAGCACCGGGGCGGCGATGGCGCCGTCGTTGCCCATGCCGCTGAACAGGATGGCGCTGGCACGCTCGCCATAGCAGTCGCTGACATTCTGCATCAGCTGGTCAATGGAAGGCGCATAGGGCCCTTCCCATTCGTTGCCAGTGGAAAAGATTCGCCCGGACTCGTCGAAACGCACCTCGTATTCCACCGGCGCGATGACCACCTTTCCGTGACGCAGGGTCTCGCCGTTGCGCCCCACCACGCATTCAAAACCATTGTCCCGGCACAGCACGCGCGAAAGGGTATCCAGAAAGCCGTCATCGATATGCTGGCCCAGCACAAAGGCTACGGGCAACTGTTCCGGCAATGCATCCAGGAAGATCTTGACGGCCGCGGGACCGCCCAGCGAAGCGCCCAGCACCCAGATCCGTTGCGGCACGTCCCCCCCGGCGGCGGCCGCGGCGAATTCCCGGGGCGCGGGGATCGACTTGACCCGGCTCGGAGGCTCGAAACTGTCGAGCCGCTCTTCCACGCGGGGGCGGTCCACATAGTCGAGCATCTTGGACAGCAGGCGACGCTCCCAGCGCGCGAAACCCGGTTCGTCGCGTGCCGGCGCCTGGCCGTCGGTAAACAGGATGGGCGCGGCCGCCTTTTCGAGCAGTTCGTCGAGAAAGGCTTCCCAGCGGTCTTCCTGGTTGAGATCCACAATCCACAGCTGGGGACCCTCGGCAAGCTTTTCACGCTCGAGCTGGACCGGATCGGTGTTGACCACCAGGTCGAAGCCCTGCGAGCGCACTGCGGTGGCAAGCAGATGCCCCTGCAGTGTGTCGTCGGCGATAATCCCCACTGAGGGAGTATTCGAGGCCCCGGGATTGTTCATTGATTTGCCGGTTCGTCAGTTTTCGACAGCAGCTCCCTGATGGTGGTCAGCAGTTCCTGTTCCTGGAAAGGCTTGCCCAGGTAGGCATTCACACCGATGTCGAAGGCCCGGTCCTGGTGCTTCTCGCCGGTTCGCGAGGTGATCATGATGATGGGCACGTCCTTGAGCCGCTCGTTGTGGCGCATGTGGGTGGCCACTTCGAAACCGTCCATGCGCGGCATCTCGATATCCAGCAACATCAGGTCCGGCCGCCAGTCCTCGAGCTGGGCGACGGCATCCATGCCGTCCTTGGCGGTGACCACCTCGTAGCCCTGACGCTCCAGGAAACGTCCGGTCACCTTGCGCACGGTCACCGAGTCGTCGGTTACCATGATTACCGGAGTATGCGTGGCCTCTTCGCGCTCGATCTCTTCCTGTCGTTCGTGTTCCAGCGCCTGGGCACGGCGCTCTTCCACCTGGGTGTGCTGTTGCTGCACGTGGGAAGCACGGATCAGCGAGTGGATGTCGAGGATGATGACCACGGAGCCATCCCCCAGGATGGTGGCACCGCTGATACCCGCCACGGTGGACAACTGCGGACCGACGGATTTCACCACCACTTCCCTGGAGCCCACCAGCGCATCCACCAGCAGCGCGGCTTCGTGCTCGGTGCTGCGCACCAGCAGTACCGGCATGGGCATGATCTGGTTGTCCAGGTTGGGTTTGAAGGATCCGTGGACATAGTTGCCCAGATATTCCAGCCCGTAATGCTGACCGGCGTAGACAAAGTCCGGAGCGTCGGGTTCGAAGAAGGTGTCGAGCTCGTAAGGGCTGACCCGCACGATGCCCTCGATCTGGTCCAGGGGAATGGCGTAGGTATCCTCGCCCACCTTCACCATCAGTGCGCGGTTCATGGCCAGGGTGAATGGCAGATGCACGATGAACCGGGTGCCCTGCCCCTTCGTCGATTCGATGGCCACCGAGCCGCCCATCTGCTTGATCTCGGAGGCGACCACGTCCATGCCCACACCGCGGCCGGAAACCTGGGTTACCGCCGCCGCCGTGGAAAATCCCGCGGAAAAGATGAACTGCTGGATTTCCTGATCGGTGAGTTCGGCGTCCGCGTCGATCAGCCCGCGTTCGATGGCCTTGCGCCGCACTGCGTCGGCATCAATGCCCTTGCCATCGTCCGATAGCGTGAGTACCACTTCGCCGCCTTCGCGTGTCAGCGCCAGGGTAATGTTGCCCTGCTCATCCTTGCCGGCGGCCTTGCGGCCTTCCTGGTCCTCAATGCCGTGGTCGACGGCGTTACGCAGCATGTGCTCCAGCGGTGCCACCACACGCTCCATGAGTGTGCGGTCGAGCTCGCCCTCGGCGTTGACCACATCGAAATTCACCCGCTTGCCAAGTTCTCCGGAGACCTGACGCACGATCCGGCGAAGACGTGGCACCAGGCGCGCGAAGGGCACCATGCGCGTGCGCATGAGTTTTTCCTGGAGCTCGGTGTTCACCCGCGACTGCTGGAGCAGGAGGGTCTCGGTGTCCTTGGTCTTGTCGATCAGGGTGCCCTTGAGATCGAGCAGGTCCGAGGCGGACTCGGAAAGCTGCTTGGTGATCTGGTGCAGCTCGGAGTACTGATCCATCTCCAGCGGGTCGAAATCCTCGTCCACTTCACCGGCTTCCAGATCCTGCTTGTACTTGGACATGATCTGCGCTTCGGTTTCCACATCCAGCCGGCGCAGCTGCTCGTAAAGCCGCTCGATGGTATGACCCATCTCCTCCACGTGCAGGGTGAATTCGCTGATGCCCTGTTCTACCCGGGCGCGGTTGATGCTGGTCTCGCCGGCCAGGTTCACCAGCGACTCGAGCAGGTCCGAGGCCACCCGCACCATTTCCTGGGGCTGGGTCTGCTGACGCTTTTCGCGTACCGCCTGACGATTCTCCTCCTGCCTCTCGGCCTGGGTGGCGACCTCCTGGCCGGTCTCCGGCTGCGGGGCTTCCGCGGGCGCCGCCGCGGCGGCGGGGGCGGAGCCGGCGCGGCCGACCAGGTTGCGCACCTGCTCCATCATGTCGGCGATCCGGTCCTGCCACTGGACCAGCTGGTCGAAGAAGGCATCGTCCACCGGAACCCGGTTCTCCCGTGCCTCGGTGAGAAACTCCTCGAAGTCGTGGCTGAGCTCCCCCAGCCGGTTGAGACCGGAAAGACGGGCGCCACCCTTGAGGGTGTGCAGGGCCCGCTTGAGTTCATCGAGATGGCGGGTACTGTCCGGCGTTTCCTTCCAGGCACCGATGCTCTGTTCGATCAGCTCGGTGAGCTCGCTGGATTCCTCCAGGAAGATATCCAGGATTTCCGTGTCCACGTCATCGGAAAGGGTTTCCACGGGTTCCTGTGAGGAGGGCGCCTCCCCGTGTGGCTCCGACTCCGGCTCCGCTCGCGCCGGTTCCGCCGGCGGTTCGGCCGCCGGTGCGGGGCTTTCTTCCGCCGCCTCGCCTCCGGCGGCGGGTACGGCGGCACGCACCGGTGCCGGCGCCGGGATGTCGGAAGCGGAGAAACCGTCCGGGTCGCGGCCATAGGCCTGGATGGTCCGGATCAGTTCATCGGCGGGATAGATGCCCTGTTCATCGCGTACCGCCTCGACCATTTCCGCGAGCACGTCGTGGCAACGGTGCAGCAGCTCGAACAGTTCCGGCTTGGCCGACAGGGTGCTCTGGGCCAGCCCCTCATACAGGTCCTCGAGCTCGTGGGCGAGATCACCCAGCTCCTTGACCTCCGCCATGCGGGCGCCACCCTTGAGCGTATGCAGATCCCGCTGCAGTGACTGGACCTCGACCAGGTTGTCCGGGTCTTCCATCCAGGCATCCAGCCGGGCGCCCACGTTTTCCAGTATCTCTTCGGCTTCTTCCAGGAAAATGGCGGCCAGTTCAGGGTCCCGCTCCGGTGGCGGAGGCGGCGCGGCGGGCGCTTCCTCCGTCACCGCAGCGGACGCTGCCGGAGCATCCGCCGCCGTGTTCGCCGGGGCCTCGTCGCCAGCCGGCGGCGCCGGCTCGGGGCTTGAGGGCGGGCCGGCGCCCGGAGCCGGACTGGCCGCGGGTTCGCCGCGCAGAAAGCCCTCGATCGCGCTGACCAGCTCCGGCGCGGCCTGAACGGCCTGGCCGCCGCGCAGCGCCTCGACCATTTCCGCCAGCCGGTCGTGACAGCGGTGCAGGAGCTCGAACAGGTTGTCGTCGGGTTCAAGCTGGCCGCCGGTGGCCCCTTCGTACAGGTCTTCCAGGGTGTGGGCCAGGTCGCCGATGGGCACTGCGCCGGCCATGCGGGCGCCGCCCTTGAGGGTATGGAGATCACGCTGCAGGCCCGCCACCGTTTCGGTATCGCCGTCCTGCTGCCAGGCCTCCAGGGTCTCGCCGGCGTTTTCCAGGATCTCTTCCGCCTCTTCGAGAAAGATGTCCAGCAGGTCGGGGTCCAGC
>SLJS01000165.1 GCA_007135015.1 Alcanivorax sp.
ATACCACCACCCCCAAGAAGCCCAACTCCGCGCTGCGCAAGGTCTGCCGGGTCCGCCTGACCAACGGCTACGAGGTTTCCTCGTACATTGGCGGCGAAGGACACAACCTCCAGGAGCACTCCGTGGTGCTGATTCGCGGCGGACGGGTCAAGGACCTGCCCGGTGTGCGCTATCACACGGTTCGCGGCACCCTGGACACCGCCGGCGTGAAGGATCGCCGGCAGCGGCGCTCCAAGTACGGCGCCAAGCGGCCCAAGAAATAGGCCGAAACGAACAATCTGACTACCGCGGGCCTCGGCCCGCGGCAGGATGAGTAAGGCCGGGCGCCCACCGGGCTGTTCCGGATCACCCTGAAGCTTTCCCCGCCCGCGGGGCCAAGATGAGGAAGACATCCGATGCCAAGACGTCGCGTCGCAGCGAAACGTGAGATCCTGCCTGATCCGAAGTTCAGCAGTCAGCTGCTGGCCAAGTTCATGAACCACATCATGGAAGATGGCAAGAAGTCGGTGGCCGAGCGCATTGTGTACGGCGCGCTGGACATCGTCGAGGAGCGTCGCAAGAGCGACCCGCTTGAAGCCTTCGAGAAGTCCCTGGATTCGATCCGCCCCATGGTCGAGGTGAAGTCCCGTCGTGTTGGCGGCGCCACCTACCAGGTTCCGGTGGAAGTCCGGCCGAGCCGGCGCACCGCGCTGGCGATGCGGTGGCTGGTGGAAGCAGCGCGCAAGCGCGGGGAAAAGAGCATGCCGGCACGACTGGCCGGCGAGATACTGGACGCATCCGAAGGCAAGGGCGCGGCCATGAAGAAACGCGAGGATGTGCACCGCATGGCCGAATCGAACAAGGCCTTCTCGCACTACCGTTTCTGAGCACAACGCCAGGGTTGAAGGCCGGCCTCGCAGAGGCCGGTTTTTGTATTTGCAAGCAAGACGCGAGGATAGCAGCGTGGCACGTAAGACTCCTCTGAACCGCTACCGGAATATCGGGATCAGCGCGCACATTGATGCGGGCAAGACCACCACCACGGAACGGATCCTGTTCTACACCGGTATTTCGCACAAGATCGGTGAGGTCCATGACGGCGCCGCCGTGATGGACTGGATGTCCCAGGAGCAGGAGCGCGGCATCACCATTACCTCCGCGGCGACCACCTGCTTCTGGAGCGGGATGGACCAGCAGTTCCCCGAATACCGCATCAATATCATTGATACGCCCGGGCACGTGGACTTCACCATCGAGGTCGAGCGTTCCATGCGAGTCCTGGATGGCGCGGTCATGGTCTACTGCGCGGTCGGCGGCGTGCAGCCCCAGTCCGAGACAGTCTGGCGGCAGGCGAACAAGTACCAGGTTCCGCGCCTGGCGTTCGTGAACAAGATGGACCGCGTGGGCGCGGATTTCCTGCGCGTGGTAGAACAGATGGGCACCCGGCTGGGCGCCCATGTGCTGCCCATGCAGCTGCCCATCGGCTCCGAAGAGGATTTCGAGGGCGTGGTGGACCTGGTTTCGCAGAAGGCGATCTACTGGAATGCCGACGACATGGGCGCCACCTACGACGCCAAGGAACCGCCGGCCGAGATTGCCGATCAGGTGGCCGAATACCGCGAGAAGCTCGTCGAGGCTGCCGCGGAGAACTCCGAGGAGCTCATGGAAAAGTACCTCGGTGGCGAGGAGCTCACCGACGACGAGATTCACGCCGCGATTCGCCAGCGCGTGCTGGACAACGAAATCGTGCCCGCCTTCTGCGGTACGGCATTCAAGAACAAGGGCGTGCAGGCGCTGCTGGACGCAGTGGTGCATTACCTGCCTGCTCCGGACGACGTGGAAGCCATTCGCGGTGAACTGCCCGACGGCACCGAGGCCGAGCGGCATGCTTCCGATGAAGAGCCCTTCTCGGCACTGGCATTCAAGATTGCCACGGACCCCTTCGTGGGCTCGCTGACCTTCATCCGGGTGTACTCCGGGGTGCTCCAGGCCGGCGGCCATGTGCTCAATGCCGTCAAGACCCGCAAGGAACGGGTTGGCCGGCTGCTGCAGATGCACTCGAACAACCGCGAGGAGATCAAGGAAGTCCGCGCCGGTGACATCTGTGCCTGTGTGGGCATGAAGGGCGTGACCACCGGTGAGACCCTCTGTGATCCGAATTCTCCCATCGTGCTGGAGCGCATGGAATTTCCGGATCCGGTGATCTCGGTGGCCGTGGAGCCGAAATCCAAGGCCGACCAGGAGAAAATGGGCCTGGCGCTGAGCCGTCTTGCCCAGGAAGACCCCTCCTTCCGGGTGCGCACCGACGAGGAGTCCGGCCAGACCATCATTTCCGGCATGGGCGAGCTGCACCTGGAAATCATCGTTGATCGCATGAAGCGCGAGTTCAAGGTCGAGGCCAATATCGGTGCGCCCCAGGTAGCTTACCGCGAGGCGTTCAAGCAGCCGGTGGATGCCGAAGGCAAGTTCGTCAAGCAGTCCGGTGGCCGCGGCCAGTACGGTCATGTAAAGGTGAAGTTCGAGCCGCTGCCGCTCGACGCCGAGGAAGATTTCATCTTCGAGCAGACCATTCACGGTGGTGTGGTTCCGAAGGAATACCACGGGGCCGTGGAAAAGGGCATTCGCGAGCAGCTCGAATCCGGTCTGCTGGCGGGCTATCCCGTGCTGGGTGTCAAGGCCAACCTTTATGATGGCTCCTTCCACGAGGTGGACTCCAACGAGAACGCCTTCAGGATGGCCGGTGGGCTGGCGGTCAAGGAAGCCGCTCCCCGGGCCGGCATGGTGCTGCTCGAGCCGATGATGAAGGTGGAAGTGGAGACGCCCGAGGAGTACATGGGTGACATCATGGGGGATCTGAACCGTCGCCGCGGCACGGTGCAGGGCATGGAGGAGCTGCCCGGCGGCAGCAGGCAGCTCCACGCGGAGGTGCCGCTTTCGGAGATGTTCGGCTATGCGACCGACCTTCGCTCCATGTCCCAGGGTCGTTCCACCTACACCATGGAATTCGTAGGGTACTCGGAGGCGCCGAACAGCGTCGCCCAGGAAATTATCAAGAACCGCGGCTGAATGCCGCCAAGCTGATTGATGTGAGAGGTAAGAGTCGTGGCAAAGGCAAAATTTGAACGCACGAAACCGCATGTGAACGTGGGCACCATTGGTCACGTGGACCATGGCAAGACGACGCTGACGGCGGCGCTGACGCGCGTGTGCGCGGAGACGTG
>SLJS01000071.1 GCA_007135015.1 Alcanivorax sp.
AAGCACCGTGCGACCGTTTCGCTGGCCGGTGCGTCGCTCCAGTCCAGTATCCACCACAGCGGTCACGCCCGGAATGGTCAGCGAGGTTTCCGCAACATTGGTCGCCAGGATCACCCGCTGGCGATTTCCCTGTCGCAGGGCCCGGCGTTGCCCGGCGGCGGATACGCCGGCGTGCAACGGCTGGCATTCCACCTTCAGGTCCGCCAGGGCCTGTTCCGCGGCGCGAATCTCGCCCCGGCCGGGCAGGAACACCAGTATGTCGCCGGAGCTCTCTTCAAGGCCCTGTTGCACTGCCTTGCGTACCCGGCTTTCCAGGTCCCGTCTGGTGGGCATGGCCCGGGGCTCGTCGGCCAGATGCCGTACCGCCACGTCGAAGCTGCGCCCTTCGGACTCCAGCAGCGAGCCGTCCAGCCAGTCCGCCAGGGGACGGGCGGCCAGGGTGGCCGAGGTAACCACCAGACGATGGCGATTGCGGGCGGCCAGCAGCGCCAGCAGCAGGTCCGTGTCCTGCCGGCGCTCGTGGAATTCGTCCAGGATGATGGTGGCGAAGCGGTCGGTCGTGCCCTCTTGAAGCCAGCGCAGCACGACCCCGGGGGTGGCGAACAGGATCTCCGTGTCATCGCGGTAACAGGGGTCGAAGCGGATGGCATAGCCCACACCATGCCCCGTCCGGGTGCCGTACTGCCGGGCCACATGGCCGGCCAGGGCCATGCAGGCCACGCGGCGGGGCTCGACCACCAGCACCCGGCCATGCCTCCGGGCGCGGAGAGGCAACCGGGTGGATTTGCCCGAGCCGGTGGCGGCGGAGACCACCACATGCCCGCGGTCCAGGGCCCGGTCGAAATCCTCGCCAAGCGCGTCTATGGGCAGTTGTTCGGGCATGGGAGCGGATTGTAGCCCGGATGAAGCGCAGCGCAATCCGGGGCCGGGTTCGGGGGTCGACCGCGGCATGGGTATTGCGTCGGCTCTGGCCTTCCCGGATTGCGACCTTCGGCCTTCATCCGGGCTACCGCACGTCTGACGAGGGGGCATTTGGTGAAATAGTCCGGCAAGGCCGCCTCTGGGCAGCCATGCCTGGTCATTTATTGCGCATCCGGAGCCCGCGTGACGAAAGGGCCTTGTACGGGCGGAAAACCCAAGATAGAGTTGGTTCTGCATCGCGCAACACAATATATTGTGGTTTATGCACAGCTCACTCTTGATATGTTGTGGATAACCCCTGAAGAACAGCTGAAGAACAACAAGATTCGCAAGGAAAATCAGTGCCGAAGGAGATCCTGTAATGACTACCGCAGCCAAGGTTCACGCGCTAGCCGCCGCTGTCAGCGAAATTCCGTTCCAGAGCGCCTCCGTGGACATCTGGGACAAGAAATACCGCCTCAAGGCCAAGGACGGGCGTGCCATCGACGAAACGGTGGACGATACCTACAAGCGCGTGGCCCGCGGCCTGGCCGAGGCGGAGCCGGACGCGAAAAGGCGGGAGCAATGGTACGAGAAGTTCCTGTGGGCCCTGCGCCACGGCGCCATTCCCGCCGGCCGGATCACCTCCAACACCGGCGCGCAGGAGCACAAGCCGGCCACCAGCACCATCAACTGCACGGTCTCCGACACCATCACTGATTCCATGGACGGCATCCTGAAGAAGGTTCACGAGGCGGGTCTGACCCTGAAGGCCGGCTGCGGCATCGGTTACGACTTTTCCACTCTCCGTCACAAGGGTGCCTATGTCTCCGGCGCCGGGGCCTACACCTCCGGGGCCCTGTCCTTCATGGATATCTACGACCGCATGTGCTTCACGGTCTCCTCCGCCGGGGGGCGCCGCGGCGCCCAGATGGCCACCTTCGATGTGGGGCATCCGGACGTGATGGACTTCATCCGTGCCAAGCGCGAGGACGGCCGGCTGCGCCAGTTCAACCTCTCGCTGCTGATTACTGATGAATTCATGAAGGCGGTGGAGGCCGACACCGAATGGCCCCTGGCGTTTCCGGTCAGTCCCTCCGAGGTGGAAGCCGACGGCATTGACCTGGATGACCCGCAGACCATTCTCTGGCGGGAATGGCCCACGCGCGAGGGCTATGTCAGCAACGACAAGGGCCTGGTGGCCTGCCGCATCCAGCGCACGGTCAAGGCCCGGCGTTTGTGGGACATGATCATGACCTCGACCTATGATTTCGCCGAGCCCGGCTTCGTGCTGATCGACCGGGTCAACGAAATGAACAATAACTGGTTCTGCGAGAAGATTCGGGCCACCAATCCCTGCGGCGAGCAGCCGCTGCCGCCCTACGGGGCCTGCCTGCTGGGTTCGGTGAACCTGACGAAGTTCGTCATTGACCCGTTCACGGAAAACGCCCGTTTCGACTGGGATGCCTACAGGGAAGTGGTGGCCGTCTTTACCCGGATGCTCGACAACGTGGTGGAGATCAACGGCCTTCCGCTGGATCGCCAGCGTGACGAGATCATGCGCAAGCGCCGCCACGGCATGGGCTTTCTGGGGCTGGGCTCGACGGTGACCATGCTGCGGATGAAGTACGGCGATGCCGCTTCCGTGGCCTTCACCGAGGAAGTGGCGCGGGAGATGGCCCTGCAGGGCTGGCGCACCGGCGTGGAACTGGCCGAAGAGAAGGGCCCGGCACCGATCATGGACGAGGACTACACGGTGACCAGGGAAATACTCAAGCAGCGCCCGGAACTGGAAAGGGACGGCTACAAGGAGGGCGACACCCTCAAGGGACGTGAGCTGCTGGCCCGGTACAGCCGCTACATGCAGCGCGTGGCCGAAGCGGACCCGGAGGTGGTCGATGCCATTGCCGAAAAGGGCTGCCGGTTCACCCACCACAGTTCCATTGCGCCGACGGGCACCATTTCGCTGTCACTGGCCAACAATGCCAGCAACGGCATTGAGCCCAGTTTTGCCCATCACTATTACCGCAACGTGATTCGTGAAGGGCGCAAGTCCAAGGAAAAGGTGGATGTATTTTCCTTCGAGCTGCTGGCCTATCGCTCGTTCATCGACGCCGACGGGTTACCGCAGGCGTCCGATGCCGAAAGCAGCGGTTTGCCGGAGTACTTCATTACCGCCGACGATGTCTCGCCGAAGCAGCACGTGGATATTCAGGCGGCGGCACAGAAATGGGTGGATTCGTCCATTTCCAAGACCGCCAATGTGCCCACGGACTATGACTACGAGGATTTCAAGGACATCTATCGCTATGCCTACGAGCAGGGGCTGAAGGGTTGCACCACCTTCCGGTTCAACCCGGAAGCCTTTCAGGGTGTTCTGGTGAAGGAAACCGATCTTGCCAACACCACCTACCGTTTCGAGCTGGACGATGGTTCTGTGGTGGAAGCGAAGGGTGGTGACGAGATCGAGTATGATGGCGAGATGCACACCGCCGCCAACCTTTTTGACGCCCTCAAGGAAGGGTATTACGGCAAGTTTTGAGCCCGCGGGAGGAAGCCGACATGGCGATCAGGATTGAAAAGAAGATAGTGAACTATGAAGTGGCGCGGGATCCCGCGGAGACCCATGGCACGCCGTCACCGGGTGATGCGGCGAATGCCCCCGATATCGAGCACATGCACGAGCTGGTGCAGCGCCCGGAAGAACTCGAGGGCAACACCTACAAGATCAAGACTCCGCACTCGGAGCATGCGCTCTATGTGACCATCAACGATATCGTGCTCAATCCGGGTACGGATCATGAGATGCGCAGACCCTTCGAAGTTTTCATCAACTCGAAGAACATGGATCATTTCCAGTGGATCGTGGCCCTGACCCGAATCATCTCGGCCGTTTTCCGCAAGGGCGGGGACTGCATCTTTCTGGTCGAGGAAATGCGTTCCGTATTCGACCCCCGTGGCGGGTACTTCAAACGTGGCGGGCGTTTCATGCCCTCGCTGGTGGCCGAACTCGGGGATGTGATCGAGACCCATCTGCGCAAGATCGGCATGATCGAGCCCGAAGAGCTTGACGAGCATCAGAAGGCCTATCTCGACCAGAAGCGCCAGGAGGCGCTGGAAAAGTCCGGCGAGGAACCCGGCGATGGGGGCTTTCCGGCCAATTCCCAGCTGTGCAACAAGTGCCATACCAAGGCCATGGTGCTCATGGACGGATGCCTGACCTGTCTGAACTGCGGCGAGTCGAAATGCGGCTGATCTCGCAGCAGTAATCCTGGTGCCGGCATGCGTGGCCGCATTCCGGCATTCCCGGCGCGGGTACTTGCCCGGGGGCGGGTTCCTTGTCAGGATAGAAGCAATAATAACAAGACGGAGAAGCCGTCATGTCCAGAAGGACCGATGACGAAGAGGACAACAAGGCCCGGTTCCGCTCCGACAGGTTTTTCTGCGAAGAGGGAAACTGGTACTTCACCACCCGGGAAAACGTGATCAGGGGGCCCTACGAGAGCAGGGAGGATGCCGAGAAGGAGCTGATGCTCTATCTGCGGGACCTGCAGACCAGGGAGAGGTTTGGAGGCGGTTAACCCGGATATTGCACCAGATGCCAGGGAACCTCCGGCATGTCAGGCCCCATCCACCCAGTGGCGTACCGCCAGGTAGTCTTCCAGCAGCCTGTCCACCGAGAAGTGCATTCGCCCGTCTTCGTTGTAGGTAGGAGAGAATACCGCCTGCAGCTTTCCCTCGGGATTCAGCAGGAAAAGCATTACGCCGTGGGAGACCGAATAGTTCTCTTGCGGGGCGTCTTCCGACTGCGCCTCCTCGGGAAGCCTGGACACGATACCCAGACCTTCCTCGAAGGGTTCGTGATTCTCATCGGGCGAGCCGTTGCGCGTCAGCCCGGTCATGTCCGGGTGGAAGAAGCGCACGTATTCGGCGAGATGTTCCGGTGTGTCGCGCAGCGGATCCACGCTGTAGAAGAGCAGTTCCAGATCGTTGTACTGCCCCCGCTCATCCAGCCTGTCGCCGATTCGGCCAAGCACGTTCAGGGTGGCGGGGCAGATGTCCGGACAATGGGTAAACCCGTAGGAGAGCAGGTGCCAGTCGCCGCGCAGCTCGTCCCTTGTGAAGGGGTGATTGCGGTGGTCCGTGAGTCTGAAATCCGGAAGTTCCGCGGGATCGCGGAGGAGGACACCTTCTATGTCCGGTCTGGCGTCGGGCCGGCCGAGCAGATGAATGCCGGCAAACACCGAAACCACCATCACCAGGCCCATGCCCGCCGCTATCAGCCTGGTCCCTGTCGTGATCTCCTTCACTTCAATGACCTCCGGAAATCACACTGTGACAATTCGCCCTGTTACTGGCTGAAGAACATCAGGCGCAACCCTTCGATATAGCCGGCCTCGATGGCCATCATGGCCACCAGTACGAGCAGCACCAGTGGTGGAAGGAAAAGTGACAGCTTCAGCGCCAGCCGCTCCCACATCACATGCATGAATACGGCCATGATCACGGCGGCCTTCACTACCATGAAGAAGAGCACCAGTGACCACCGCAGCGCGCCTTCCAGTTCATAGTACTCGACCAGATAGGAGAAGAAGCTGAGAACAAATAGCCACCCCCATACCTTGAGGTAGAGGCCAATGGGATGTTCCTGTGTACCCGTGTCGCTCATCGTGACCCCCTACAGCAGGTAGAAGAAAGCAAAGATGAATACCCACACCAGATCGACAAAGTGCCAGTACAGGCCGGTGATCTCGACGATCGAATAGCCCTTGTTCTCGTAGACGCCCTTGTGCACCCGTCTGGCTATGATTGTCAGATAGATCACACCCCCGAGCACATGGAGCCCGTGGAAGCCGGTGATCATGAAGAATACGGCACCAAACTGTTCCGCTCCGAAGGGGTTGCCCCAGGGGCGGATATCATAGTTGAAGATCAGGGTTGCCCACTCATAGGCCTGCATCCCGAGAAAGGTCAGGCCAAGAAGGGCGGTAATGGCCATGAACAGGACCGTCTTGCGGCGGTCTCCCATGTAGCCGCTTCGCACCGCCATGGCCATGGTCCCGCTGCTGGTAATCAGCACGAAGGTCATGATGGCGATCAGCAGCAGCGGAAACTCATGACCGAACATGGTCATGGAAAAGATCTCTTCCGTGGCCGGCCAGGGATCCACGGCAGCCATGCGCACGGCCATGTAGCCCACCAGGAAAATGCCGAAAATGAAGGTATCCCCCAGCAGGAAGATCCACATCATCAGCTTCCCCCAGGGCATGGCAAAGGTTTCCTTGTCCGCGGACCAGTCCGCGACGAGCCCCTGAAAGTCGTCCGCCGTACCGGGGGTGTTGTCAGTATTCTGGCTCACGGCTATCCCTCCAGGCCGCAGAGCGCGGCAATGGTCTGATAGGTTTCGGGCGAGCTTGCCATCAGTGCGAACAGCACCAGCCAAAGCCCCAGAAGGTAGTGCCAGTAGGTGGCACAGAGCGACAGGCTCGCCTGTATACGCTCAAGCCCCTGGCCCTGCCACAGCAGGAGGGTGGCACGGAAAAGCACCACCAGGCCTCCAAGAAGATGCAGTCCATGGACTGCTGTCAGCAGATAAAAATAGCTGTTTGCCGGATTTTCCGCGAGCCCGTATCCCATTGCGGTCAGATCGCGCCAGAGCCACAGTTGGGCCAGCACGAACTGAATGGCGAAGAATACCGCGGCCACCATCGCAAGGATGGTGAAATTGGCCATTCCGCGGCGTGCGCCGACCAGGGCGGCGTGAAGCGCGGCACTGCTCAGACCCAGGAAAAGCGTGTTGAGCCACAGCTGGGAGGTGTTCGAAAACGGCATCCAGGGCTCGCCCGCCAGGGCTTCGAAGCCCGGATACTGGGAATGGGTAATAAAGGTAAGGAAAAACAGCAGAAAAACCACACTGATGATTACGAGAAATATCCCCAGTGCCGTTTTCTGTGCCGCGTGCCTGCTTGCCGGGCCCGCCGCGGCGGTTGCGGCGGCGACCGCGCCGGCAGGCTCCCATGATTTCTCTGTCAGCTTGTCGAGGAAACTCACGCCTTGACCTCCTCTTGTCCGCCGTCATCCGGCCTGCCGGACCCCTCCTGGGGTACGTTCTGGGGAATGAAGTCTTCCGCGGCGCCCGGAACGCTGTAGTCGTAGGCCCAGCGGTGAACCCGCGGCAGGGCGTGCCCCCAGTTGCCGTGCGCCGGCGGCATGACCGGCGTCTGCCATTCCAGCGAAGTGGCACCCCAGGGGTTGCGTGGCGCTCTGGGCCCGTTCTTCAGGCTCCAGACAAGGTTCACGAGAAAGATCACCTGTATCACCATCACAATGATTGCGAATACCGAGATGCTCGCATTGAGGGTCTGGGCCGACTCCGGCATGAAGGCGGTATCCCCCATGGAGAAATAGCGTCGCGGCACGCCCAGGAAACCCAGGTAGTGCATGGGCAGGAACACGGCGTAGGTGCCCAGGAAGGTCAGCCAGAAATGAATCTTGCCCATGCCCTCGTGAAGCATTCGCCCGGTTACCAGCGGATACCAGTGATAAATCGCGGCGAACAGGACCATGACCGTGGATACGCCCATCACCATGTGGAAGTGGGCCACCACGAAGTAGGTATCCGCCAGCGGCACGTCGACAATTACATTGCCCAGGAACAGCCCGCTGAGGCCACCATGCGTAAAGGTGAAAATGAACCCGATGGCGAACAGCATGGGTGTATTGAGATGAATGTTGCCGCGCCACAGCGTCAGCACCCAGTTGTAGACCTTGAGTGCGGTGGGTACCGCAATGATCAGGGTGGTAGTGGCAAAGAAAAACCCGAAGTTCAGGTTCATGCCGCTTACATACATGTGGTGGGCCCAGACGATAAAACTCAGACCAGCGATGATGACGATGGCCCAGACCATCATCCGGTAGCCGAAGATGTTCTTGCGGGCATGGGTGGAGAGCACATCGGAGACCATGCCGAAGGCGGGCAGTGCGACGATGTAGACTTCCGGGTGCCCGAAGAACCAGAAAAGGTGCTGGAAGAGAAGCGGGCTGCCACCGGTGTGGTCAAGCTGTTCGCCCAGCGAGACCAGCGCGGGCATGAAAAAGCTGGTGCCGGCAAGAAGGTCCAGGCCGAGCATGATTGCGCTGACCAGCAGCGCGGGAAAGGCGAGCAGCCCCATCAGCGATGCGGTGAAAATGCCCCAGAGCGTAAGCGGCATGCGCATCAGGGTCATGCCGTGGGTGCGCGCCTGGAGAATGGTGGTGACATAGTTCAGCCCGCCCATGGTGAAGGCGATGATAAAGATTGCCAGCGAGGCAATCATGAACACGATGCCCCAGTCCGCTCCCGGTGTGCCCTGCAGGATTGCCTGGGGCGGATAGAGCGTCCAGCCGGCCCCGGTGGGCCCGCCCGGTACGAAAAAGCTTGCCAGCAGCACCAGCACCGACAGGAAATACATCCAGAAGCTGAGCATGTTGAGGTACGGGAAAACCATGTCCCGTGTACCCACCATCAGCGGGATCAGGTAATTGCCGAAGCCGCCGAGAAGCAGTGCGGTGAGCAGGTAGATCACCATGATCATGCCGTGCATGGTCATGAACTGCAGGTAGGTGTTCGGATTGATGAAGCTGAAAGTGTCGGGAAACCCGAGCTGCAAACGCATGAATCCGGACAGCACCAGAGCCACCAGTCCGACGAACATGGCGACGATGGTGTACTGGATGGCAATGACCTTGTGGTCCTGGCTCCATATGTATTTCGCAATGAAGCTTGTCGGGTGATGCTCTTCTTCTTCGGGCTGATCCGCAATGGCTACATGGGTCATGCGTGCTTCCTCTCACCTGTACCGGATGGTGCGCTGTACTGCGCAGGCCAAGCTCTCATTCGAGACTGTTGATGAAGGCGATCAGGTCATCGATGGCCTGCTCGCTTTGCAGTGTCTTCGACATCATCATCATCTGCATTCCGTACATGTCGCCGGAATGGCTGCCACGAATGCCTTCCTGGAAGTTCTCGATCTGCTCCTTGAGGTACCAGTCGTGCTGGCCCGCAAGTCTGGGTGCCCTGGTGGTGTATACGCCTTCACCCTGTTTTCCATGGCAGTCCTTGCAGTTGTTGTAGAGACGCTCGCCGCGGCTGGCGTTGCCCTCGATGGTCTCCGGCGCAGGCTGATCGGGCAGGGTGGTGATATAGGCGCTGACATCACGGATTGCCTGCTCGTCCGGGAGCGTTGCCATCATGGCCGCCATCTGTTGGCCGAGGGTGTCGTCTTCGTGAGCGCCCCGGATTCCCTCTTTGTAGTAGCTCAGCTGGCGTTTGAGGTAGTGCCGGTCGAGGCTTGCCAGCCCGGGCGCGTTCTGGGCCTTGTTGCCTTGCCCTTCCTGGCCGTGGCAGGCCGCGCAGGTGCTGTAGTGCTCCCTGCCTGCTTCCGGATCACCCCGGAATTCCGTGGTGCGGGTTTCCGCGAAGGTGGGCTGTGCATCCAGCCACTGCTCAAAGTCCTCTTCCTCCTGAACGACGACACGCCCGCGCATGGCGTGATGAGCCATGCCGCAAAGCTGCAGGCACACCACTTCGAAACTTCCCGTTCGGGTCGGCTCCAGCCACATGTTGGTCACCATGCCCGGCACCAGGTCCATCTTGGCCCGGAACTGCGGAACGGAGAAATTGTGTAGTACATCCTCGGAACGCAGCAGAACCTTGTGTTCCTGATTTACCGGCAGGTGCAGGATATTGCTGAAAACCAGAATGTCGTCCTGCCCGGCCGGGTCGTCGGGATCCAGGCCAAAGGGGTTTTCCGGACTCATGAAACGCGGGGCGGTGCGGCCCAGCTCACCGTCTTCACCCGGAAACCGGTAGAGCCAGTGCCATTGCTGGCCCAGCACTTCCACCACGGGGGCGTCTTCCGGCATGTCAACGAAGTCGGCCCAGACGAAAAGCCCCGGGGCAAGCAGGCCGGCTACGCCGACGGCGGTAATGCCCGTCAGCCAGGCCTCGAGTTTCTTGTTCTCGGGTTCGTACTGGGCCTTCTGCCCCTTCTTGTAGCGATAGCGATAGATCGCAAGGGCCATGAAAAGGTTGACCGCAATGAAGACAATGCCCGTGATCCAGAAACTGATATGGATGGTGGTGTCGATGGCAGTCCAGTTGGAAGCGATCGGAGTGAACCACCAGGGGCTGAACAGATGAAAGGCTACAGTGGCGACAACGAGCAGAACCAATACAAATACGATTTTCATGAGTGCCCCGGCTTCGGCAATACGGCCCTGATGGCCGAAATGTCAGTACAAATCAACCTCCTGTCGCGGCTCCCCCCGGAGCGGCGGCATTCGGTCATGGCAAGCGTTGAATTGCACGGGCCCCGAATCAGGGGCCCTGCGCGTAACCCTATATTCCTTCCTGGATTCCTACCACCCAGTCAGGGATGTCCTCTCCATATCCTGCGAAATGAACTCTGGGATGGCACTTCATCACCTCCCGGAGCGTTTCGACTTCCTCGGGTGCCACATCCACGATGACTACATGCTTGCCGTGTCGCAGCACTTTCTCGAACTTCCGGTAATGGTGGTTGGGTTTCTGGATGCCGATCAGGCCGCCTTCCCAGGTACAGAAGCCGAGAAGAAACAGGGCAAGAAAGATAACGGGCACCCACAGGTAGGGTTCCGGGACACCCACCAGCAGGGCAAGCGCAATGATGAGAAAGAAGGCGCCGAGCCCGAACAGGAATCCGATCTTGGAGGAATAGACGACGTCCTTCTTGAAAAAGGAGATCACTGGATGGAGGTGGTGCCTTTCCAGTTCGGCATCGTTGTCGCTGAGGATATGGATTTGTGCCCGGCTGATGCCCCGGTCTTCCAGGTCCTTTTCGAGGACTTCCAGGTCATCCAGGTCGTTGCTGATGTAGAAGTGACGTTTCATAGCGAGCCACCTGCCCTATTCTTGTGCAGAATATAGGTTTTCTGGCACCTGCCGGAACGGCTCCTACTGCTGGCAACGTAGCGGCGACTGCGTGTCCTGAAACTCTCCTACTGAATCTTGATCCTGCTCAAGACATTAGTTGGGTTGTGGCTATCTTGGCAAATAATTCTTGGCGCATATGATAAATCGGAATATAAACCATAGAAATGCCGCGTGAACGGGATAAGCACGGCTTGCGGGCGCCCGTGGGTCGGCGATCAGGAGAACGGCTGTTCGCGGAAGGCGTCGTTACCGGTCCGGAATGCAGGGTTTGCTGGCAGCGCTCCTGCCGAAGTGCTGCGGAGTCAGGATTGCTGGCCCAGCGGAAACAGATAGTGGTCCAGCAGCATCATCACGAACAGCGCCATGAGATAGAAAATCGAATACCGGAAGGTGTCCATGCACACCGTGGGCCGGCTGCCCAGGAACATGGCCAGTGACCAGTAGAGAAAACCGGCACCCAGAACCAGCGCCCCCGCAAGATATACAGGGCCCAGCATGCCCGTGCTATAGGGAAGGACGCTGACGAGAACCAGAATGATCGTGTAGAGCAGCACATGCATCTTGGTATAGAGAATGCCATGGGTGACCGGGAGCATGGGGATTTCAGCGCTGGCGTACTCGTCCCTGCGGTGAATCGCCAGCGCCCAGAAGTGCGGCGGCGTCCAGGCAAAGATGATCAGCACCAGCAGCAGGGCATGGCCGTGAATCTCTCCAGTGACCGCGGTCCAGCCAAGCAGGGGCGGCGTGGCCCCGGCGATGCCGCCGATGACGATGTTCTGGGGTGTGGCACGCTTGAGAAAGAGGGTGTAGATGACTGCGTAGCCCAGCAGGGAGGCAAGGGTCAGTACGGCCGTGAGGGTATTGACGAAGACCACCAGCAGAAGCATGCCCGAGAGCCCGAGCGCCAGGGCGAACAGGGACGCATGAAGCGGCTCGACCCTTCCGCGTGCCAGCGGCCGGTTCAGTGTGCGCGCCATCTTCCGGTCCACATGGCGGTCCACCAGGTGATTGACCACGGCGGCGGATGCGGCACTGAGGGCAATGCCAAGGTTGCCGAGAAGCAGGATATCCAGCGGAACCATGCCGGGCACGGCCAGCAGCATGCCGATGATGGCGGTGAGGATCATCAGCATGACCACCCGCGGCTTGCACAGTTCGTAGAAGTCCCGCCAGGAGGCGGCTTCAATGGCGGCAGTGGAACCGTCTCCGCTGGTTCTGTCCATTTGCTCCTTTGCCTCCGGCTCCGCGGCCAGCGCGGCGCTGTTGTCCCGGTGAGGGTCCTTCGGAAAGTAAACCCCCTTGCCCGGGCCGGTCAACGCTCGCCTCCGGCGCGGCCTGCTTGGTCACTGTGGGCAACCGTACTATGCTTGCAAGGCTCCCGGCCGCCCCATGCATGGGCCGGCCGGGATCTTTTCCCGCGATGGGT
>SLJS01000177.1 GCA_007135015.1 Alcanivorax sp.
AAGCGGTATGGAGGGGGAGGCCGCCGCAGGCGGCCAACGGCGTATGGCGGGGCTTGCGCGGCTTCGCCGCGCCCCCACCCCGACCCTCCCCCTCACGGGGGAGGGAGCTTTCTTTTCTGACCGAAAAGGGTTTCTACGACACCCTCGCCAGGAGAGAGGGGGACCGCCCGGAAGGATAAGAGCCAAGCAGCAGGGTTTTTATAACTCCCTTATCTCGGGGGAAAGGACCTGTTTTTCTCGCCTCTCGCCCCTCGTCGCCCGCCACTGCGCGGCCTTGCCGCGCCACCCCCTCCGACCACTGCCAACCGACGACTGACCACCAGCCAGATTGAGCCAAACTCAATCCAGCTTCGGCAGCACCGGCTCGAGCTTGATGGTGGCGTTGAGGGTGTTGGCCACGAAACAGATCCTGCGGGCCTCCTGGTGCAGGGTGTTGAAGTCGTCTTCCTCTACCGGCGTTTCCTCGGCAAAGACCACCCTGGGACGCAGGGAGATCTCGGTGATGGCCTGATCGCCGTTGTCGTTGCGGGCAAGCATGCCCACCGGATTGTCCACATAGCTGAGCACGCGGTAGTTCTTCTTCGCCGCCAGGGCGAGGAACGTCAGCATGTGGCAGCTCGAAGTGGATGCCACCAGGGCTTCCTCCGGGCTGACACGGCTCGGGGTGCCGTTGAAGTCCCGGGAAGCCGATGCCTGCACCACCTCGCCACCGGGAAAGGTCCATTCATGGTCCCGGTTGTAGTGCTCCACCGTGAACTCGGCCCGGGGAGCCAGGTGCCAGGTGATCGTTGCGCCGTGTTCAGCCATTGCGTACTTCCTCCGCCTTGTTTCAGTCCTCTGATACCGCCATCTTCGCCCGTGGGCGGGCGCGGCTCAAGCATGGAGCGCCGTTAGCCTGCGCCGGATCAATTTTCCCCGGCAGCTGACTCCTCCCGGGCCTCGCGCAGGCACTCGTCCACCAGCCGGGCCACCATGGGGCTGTATACCAGTGAGCAGTGGCCGCGGTAGGGCACATGGATGTTGCGCCCGTTGCCCTCGATGATCGAGGAGCGCACCGGCAGCACGAAGTTGTCGAATTCCGACCAGATGGAAAAGAAGCGGGCATGGCCCGGGGTGTCGCCGTCGGCGCCCACCTCGCGGACAAAATCACAGTCGTGGCGCATCTGCGCGGCCGAGCCCATGGCCGGCACCAGCCCCGCCACCCGCGAGCCCCGGTGTGGCGAGCCCAGGGTCACGCAGCAGTTCACCTTGCCCGCCAGGTCCAGGTTCACCAGTGCGTACCGGGTGAGCACCCCGCCCATGCTGTGGCAGACGATATCGATCTTGTCCGCTTCACAGGCCTTCATGATGCGCTCGGCATGGTTGGCCACCTGCTTGGCCAGGCCCCGGGCATTGGCCGTGGGCGGCGTATAGCTGACCACGAAGACATTGGCCCAGCCCAGGCGCCGAAGCATCCAGTGCAGGAATATCATGCTTGCACTGTTGGCGCCGTAGCCGTGCACCAGCATGACCGGCGTTTCGCCCTTGCGGCGGGCGCGCAGGGGGCGGAAGTCGTAGTACAGGCGCAGCGGATAGGTCAGCACCAGCACAAAGACCGCCAGGGTCTCGAAGAACACCGCCAGAATGCTGCGCATCGGTGTCACCGGCGGCGCGTCGTCAGGCAGGGCATCTTCCGGATGGTTGCGCCGTTCGTAGACCCACACCATGTAGAGTGCCAGGGTGCCCAGCACACAGCCGGCATAGATCACCCACAGGATGGTCGATATCAGTCCGCCCATTCGATTCCCCTCTGTACGGCGCCGGCAGCCCCCGGGCCCGGACCGGGCCCCGGCGGCGCCGATGATGTGGCGCTACTGTATCATGGCGCAATGATATTGCCCGGCCGCCTGTGGCGAAATCGCCGGTGCTCTGGTGCAATAGGCCCAGCACAGACTCGTCAACCCCGAAGGAATCAGCCATGGCCGAGACCGTAATCATCAATGAAGTGGGCCTGCGCGACGGGCTGCAGAACCAGCCCGAGCCAGTGTCCACGGCCGACAAGGCCCGCCTGGCCCGGGCGCTGGTGGATGCCGGGGTGCGCTGGCTGGAGCCGGTAAGTTTCGTGCATCCCAAGGCGGTGCCGCAGATGGCGGATGCGGCGGAGCTTACCGAACAGCTGCCGGCGGGCGAGGGCCTTCACTACACGGCGCTGGTGCCCAACCTCAAGGGCTATCAGCGTGCCCGGGATGCCGGCTATCCCACCGTGGGGCTGGTGGTTTCCACCACGGATTCGTTCAACCAGCGCAACCTGAACATGTCCCTGGATGAAACCGAACGGGCCTGCCAGGAAATCATCGAGGCGGCCCGCGCCGACGGCATTCACACCCGCACCTATATTTCCGGAGCCTTTGCCTGCCCCTATGACGGACCCGTGCCCGTGGACCAGACCCTGGCGCTGACCCATCGCATGATCGAGGCGGGCAGTGAGGAGATCGCCATTGCCGACACCATCGGCGCGGGCAATCCTCAGCAGATGAAGGACATCATGGCGCCGCTGGTGCGCGCCTGGGGCGCGGAGCGGTTCTTCGTGCATCTGCACGACACCCGCGGCATGGCCCTGGCCATGGCCTGGGCCGCCTGCGATCTGGGCATCCGCCGCTTCGACGCCTCCGTGGGCGGCCTCGGCGGCTGCCCCTTTGCCCCGGGCGCCACTGGCAATGTGGCCACCGAGGACCTGGTCTATATGCTCGAGTCCTGCGGCCTGGATACCGGCATTTCCGTTCAGGGGTTGCGCGAGGCGGTCCGGATCGCCGAAGAGGCCACCGGCAAGCCCCTGGGCGGGCGCATCCTGCAATGGATTGCCTCGCAGGAAGAGCAGGGCAGGAAGGTGGATGTTGGGTGAAGGCGCCCCTTCGGGGCGCGGCTGCGGGCGGCGAGCTAAGGGTGGCGAGGGCCGGGCGCCTCTTCGATGAGGATCCATGGCACCTGCGGAAGCGCTGCTGCAATGAATCGTCCCTACGCAAGAACGCGAACCCGAATGAAAAAGGGATTTACTGCTCCCGGCCTTCCGCCAGGGCGCGGCGGGTGCGCTCCAGGTTGGCTTCGGCGCGCGAATAATGGCGGGGGGAAGCCTGCAGGGCCTGTTCCAGCAGGCTCACGGCGGCTTCGTGATCCTCGCGCAGCAGGGCCACATAGCCCACATTGTTGAGTGCTTCATGT
>SLJS01000224.1 GCA_007135015.1 Alcanivorax sp.
CGTCGTCATGAAAACCCCGGAAGTTGTAGCCGGCGCTCAGCCATACATCCTTTATCGGCGAATAGCCAAGCATCACCCCGTAGCTTTCCCGGCGTACGCCACTGTTCCAGCTGTTGAGCACACTGGCGCGGGCGCCGATGTCGAAGCGCCGGCCAATGTCGTAACGGTATTCACCGCCCCAGAGATCCGTGTAGCCGGTAAAACGTTCCTCGTCGATGGTATCGCGCACATAGCGACCGCCGTGCTGGAGCGAAAGCTGATGCCGGCCGACTGGCGAGAAGTTGCTGGTCAGGTTGTTGACGATCCGGCGGCCCTGTTGCTCGGCGGTTTCGGTATCCAGGCTGTCGAGCACAAGACGGGTGCGGTTGAGCAGGGTCCAGTCGCCATCGAGAGGGCGGTGAGCCAGGCTGAAATCCAGCGAGGTCTCGGTGGTTTTCTCGCCGGTGTGAATGCGGCGGTCGATATGGAAAAAGCGACCCGCAAGTGTGTTGGCGCCATCCAGGCGATGATGGAAGCCGCTAGTCAGCAGCCATTTGTCGTCCAGGTCGGAGGTGCGGTATTCACCACGGCTGGTCACCTGCCAGTTTGCGGTGCGGTAGCCGGCCCCGGCGGTGCCGGCAGTATAGTCCAGGGTACGCGAGCCGCTGGTCAGCGGGCGGCGCTCATCAAAGGTGGGGTTGATGTCCCCGTCGCGCAGGGTCTGTGACCGGTCCACGCCGAAATCCGCCGACCAGTTTTGCGTGATTTCCATGGTCTGGTGCAGGCCTGCGTGACTGAAAAGCCGGGGGCCGAATTCATCCTGCGATTCGCCCAGTTCCCCGCGTACCGTAGCGCCACGCCAGGGTGTGGCGCGCAGTCCGCTGCGGGTCTCCCGGGCCCGGAACTCGGGACCCCAGGCATGCTCCTGGTTGCCGAAGAGGGTGACATTGCGGGTAAGCCGATAGTCGGCGCCGGTGGTCAGGCGGTTCGGGAAGTCGGTGTTCTCGTTCTGTCCGGACACGGAGGTCTCGCCACGCGCGCGCAGGCGCAGGCGCTGGTCCATCAGGTCACGCTGGCCGCCGGCGAGCACCTGGTCAGAGCGGAAGGTCTCGCCGTCGACGCGGTCGCCGGCGCTGCGCGCGCCGGCGAAGACCTTCCAGTCCTCGCGTTCGTACTCCAGGCGCGCTTCCGCCGTATCACGCCGGTCGTCGTTTTCCAGACGCTGCTGGCGCAGCAGCTCACTGCGAAGAGAGAAGTTTCCGCCGATACGGTAACGCCCGGATGCCTCGGCACGGCGAATGTCGTTGTCCGTGGCGCTCTGTTGCCCCAGCCCGAACTCACTCTGCTGCTCGCGGACCTGCACACGGGTATCAAACCGTTCCGAGGTATAGCGGTGTTCCGCCATCCAGGCATTCTGTTCCTCGCGACCGTTGCCGTCGTCGCGGTCGGTGCGCGCGGCTTCCAGCTGGATCCTGTGGCGCTCATTGGGCTGCCAGGCAAGATCCGCGCCGCCAAGGCGGCCGTCGCCGGCATCGGCGCCGTCGCGTACGCCGGTGAAACCGAGCTCAACGGTCTTGTCCGGATCATGGAGCACAACACGGCCACCACCGGTGACATTGTCGTCACCTTCCTCCACTTCGTATTCGACGACGATCCGTACCGGGTTGAAGCTCTCGTCCTGCACCGGCACCGGCTCACGGAAAAAGATCTGACCCAGGTCGTAATCAATGCTGTAGTCAATAAAGCGGGTGCGGTTCTCGCTGGCGATCACCTCGTTGGTGAAACGGTCCCGGGTTTCAATGCGTACCTGCTCGCTGCCGGCGACCAGGGGCCGGCGGTCCAGCCGATAGATGCCGGAGGTTCCGTCACCGGGAATTTCGTCGCGCATGAAGGCCTGATCGGTTTCGGCGGCAAAGGCCATGGCGCTGAACCACCGCCCGCTGTATTCGCTCCTCAGCCCGGTGAACCGTCGCTGGTACCGGGACAGGTCGGTGACGGAAAGTCCGGTGTCGAAGTCACCGAACATGATGTGAAAATTCTCGCGCTCCATGCGCACGTAGAGCCTTTCGCTGCTGGGTGCGTCGTGACGGCGGCGCGTATTGTCTCCGTAGAGCACATACCATTGCTCCGGGTCGATGTCGTGGCCCAGGGGCTGATCGTCCGGATCGCGACGGCTGTCATAGGCCGCGGTAAGGAGCCATTCGCCGCGGACCCGGCCGCGGGCGAAGAAGGACGCCTCGCCGTCGGTAAAGAAATCTTCCTCGGCGTCCGGAAGCTCCTCGATATTTCGTTCGAGGTGGTTATAACCGACAGTCCCCTGGGCGAAGCCCACCAGAATCCAGTCGCGCAGCTCCGGCGCCACGGGTACCTCGATGGAATCGGAGCGGGCGCGATCGAAGGCCAGCCGGACGCGGTAACTGCCCGCTTCGCTGACCGGCTCAAACCAGGCATATCCGTCTTCGTCGACTTCCACGACGCGGGTCTTCTGCTCCAGCGGATTGTCCGGGTCATTGGCATGCTCCAGCGGCTCCAGTCCGCCGCCGCTTTCCACCCGCAGCCAGGCCCGTGACTCGATACGGCGGCCGTGCTCATCAAGCAGTTCCACCCGTGCCCGCACCGGCGTGCGGCCGTCGGCCACATTCTCCGGCATTTCCCGGGCACGAATGTGTGCGATCCGGCCCGTTCGCGTAATGTCGATCTCCTCGCTGAACCTTGTGTTGCCGAACGGGTCCAGGCCGCGCAGCTCCACCCGGTGTTGTCCTTCCGAGGGAAGCTCCACGCCTATCCAGGTGTAATGAAGCAGTCCGGAGCCGCCGTCCTCCAGTACCATGCCGATGCGATCATTGGATACCGCTTCGTCGTTGATTCGCAGTTCCGGCTTGAGCCCTTTTTCAAGCACACCATTGATGCTGAGCACCGGATTGGCCGTCCGCATGCCGGGGCGCAGGTTCGCAAAGCCGGGGGCGCGCTGCTGCGGCGCCTGCTCGTCGTCTTCCGCCCGATTCACGCCGCTGTCCGGCTCCCGGGTTTCCAGGGTGACGGGACGTTCCTCGCGAACGACGACGGCGTTGATTTCCACGCGCCGGTTGCGCGCTCTTCCCTCGGCGGTGGCGTTGTCGGCAACCGGTTCCGAAGCACCGGCGCCCCGGGCGGTGATCCGTTCCCGGTCCATGCCGAGGTGGGCGGCAAGGTAATCCGCGATGTTGCGCGCCCA
>SLJS01000288.1 GCA_007135015.1 Alcanivorax sp.
CGTCACGAACCGGGTCGTCATCAGTCGCCCGGCACTTTCTTCGGGATAGCCAAGCAGCTTCAGTGCCTGCTTGACCTCACCGAATTCCAGCAACCGCAGCAGATTCTCCGCCCTTCTGCGGGGCAGCGATTCGAGCAGTGCGGTGCGATCGTCGGGCGAGAGACTGCGCAGGAGATGTCGCCCGTCTTCCTCGTCCAGCGCTTCCAGCAGCCGTGCTTGTCCGGCCGTGGTCAGATAGGAAAATACGCGGGGTCGCTCATCGACGATCACTTCCTGAAAGGCGCGAACCTCGGTGTCCGGCTCCTGTTCCTCCAGTACCGCCGCGATGTCCTGAACATGAAGTCTTTCGTACTGCTCAGCCAGCTCCTGCCAGGCTTCGCGCTGGATCAGTTCGCGCAGCAGCTGGATATCTTCGTGTTGTTCCATCTCCGCCTCCCGATGCCCGTTTCCCTGCGGAAGCCGGCCTGTTTAAATCGGTAATTTCCGGGTCGTCCGGGTCTGGTGCGATCTCGGGCCCGACCGTCAGAGCTGCTGTATCAGGCCCAGTGTGAGCTCGCTGTCGTCGCCATTGTCGCGGGGTCGGCCGTAGCCGAGATCCAGTTCGGTGCTGCCCAGCTCGAAGCGCAGCCCCGCCTGCGCGAAGGTGCTGCCGCCCCGGTCGGAGCCGAAGGTCTCGGCGATCAGGTTCACTCCTTTCACAAGCGCCTGCTCGGCACCCAGCCCCCAGAGGTTCTTGTTGTCCTGTCCGCGCTGCCAGCTCCAGCCTGCGTTGAGATGCACGGCAAGTCCCTGCAGCGGCTCCAGGGTAACGGGAAGCCGCACTTCCCATTCCGGAATCTGCCCGGCGTTGTGGCTTCGAAAGTCCGCCGCATGGATTCCGACTGCCCAGCTTTCGTCCTGTGCCAGCAGCGCCTTGGCGTTGAACTCGGCAATGGTGTCGTAGCCACTGCCGTCCTCGAGCAGGCGTTCCGCCCCGGCGCCGATCTCGAAACCGCCGGCCGGGTTGCAGGTCAGGATGGCATTGCTTTCGTGATTATCCGCGTCCACCCGGCTGTGCCAGGTTTCCAGTTCACACGCGGAGGGGGCCACCAGCTCGGCATCCTCGACTTCGTAGTGGCCTCCGGCCCCCTGTGCCAGGGTCGGCACAAGCGCACCCAGTCCGGCCAGGGTAGCGTGGAGATAATGCTTGTTCATGTGTCGCTCCCCTTTCTTCGGAACGCAAGACCATGCTCAAGCCGGGCACGGCTTCAGGGGAAGGACAGACTGGAGGCATTCACCGGCTGGTGCCGGGTTGTTCTGCCAGACCCGCTTTCCCGCCTCTTTTCGGGCGGAAAGCGGTCCGGTGTCAGGAAGGAGACAGCGGGAAGCGCTTTACCGCCCGGAATTGATGGGATGCAGCACCATGCTGCAACGACATGTTCCCAACGAGGCTGTCCCATGTTGCTGAAATCGAAGCCAGTGTAACCATGCGCTTGCCAATGTCAACGCGGGCCTCCTCCCGAGCTCTGTTCGCTGGCATGATGGTTGCGGACAAGTTCTATCAGCTCCTGTTCCGGAACAGGCTTGCTGATCAGAAAGCCCTGAATGCTGTCACAACCCATCAGGCGAAGGATCTCCAGGTGCTGGTCGGTTTCCACGCCTTCGGCCACCACCCACATGTTCAGGCTGTGGGCCATTTCGATAATGGCTCTCGTGATGGCGGCATCCTCCGGGTTCTTGTCCAGATCCATGACGAAGGTACGATCAATCTTGAGCGTATCAACCGGAAAACGCTTGAGATAGTTCAGTGAAGAGTAGCCGGTGCCAAAGTCGTCCAGCGACAGGGAAATGCCGCGTGTGCGCAACTGCTGCAGCAGGGCCACATTGGCATCCAGGTCTTCCATGATCAGGCTTTCGGTGAGTTCGAGCTCCAGCAACCGTGGCGGAAGCTGTGTAGTTTCCAGCACCCGGTCGACAATCTCCAGCAGGTTGCCCTTGCGGAACTGGTGCGCCGAAAGGTTCACGGACACGGCGATTTCGCCATGACCGCACTGGTGCCACTGCATGGCCTGACGGCATGAGCGTTCCAGCACCAGCTCGCCGATCGCGTTGATCAGGCCGGTTTCCTCGGCCAGGGGGATGAAGTCCTTGGGAGGCAGCAGGCCCATGGTGGGATGCTGCCAGCGCACCAATGCCTCCACGGCCATGATCCGGTCATTGGCCAGCTCCATCTTGGGCTGGTAATACACCACGAATTCGTTCTTGAAGATGGCCTTGCGCAGGCTGGTTTCCAGTGCCAGCTGCTCCACCGAGGCGACCCGCATGTCACCGGAGTAGAACTGGAAGGTATTGCCGCCGGCGCGCTTGGCCTGGTGCATGGCCAGGTCCGCCTGATTGACCATGGCCTGCACGTTTTTCGCGGTGTCGGGAAACAGACTGATGCCGATGCTCGCGCCCAGCAGCAGTTCATGCTGATCGAAGAGAAACGGCTTTTTCATCGTATTGATGATCTGGTTGGCGAGCTGTTCGAGCCTGCCGGGATCGCGCACATCCACGATGACGGTGAACTCGTCACCGCCCACCCGCGCAAGCGCCTCCTCGTCCAGGTCCAGGCTGCGCAGACGTTCGGCCGCCAGGCTCAGCAGCCGGTCACCCACCTCATGGCCAAGCGAGTCATTGATGGGGCGGAAGCGGTCCAGGTCGATAAACAACAGCGCCACCTCCTCGCGGTTGAGGCGCGCCAGGGTCAGCGCCTTGTGGAGCCGCTCGCGGAACTGATTGCGGTTGGCGAACCCGGTAAGCTTGTCAAAATTCGAAAGGAACTGGACCCGCTCCTCGGCCTCCCGGCGTGCGGTCAGATCCGAGAACATGCCCACGTAATGGGTCAACTGTCCGGCGTCATTGTAGACGGCGCTGACCTGAAGCCATTGCGGGTAGGTTTCACCGTTCTTGCGGCGCTCGGTGAGTTCGCCTTCCCAGAATCCCTCGTCAAGAAGCGACCGGGTGATCTGCGCATACAGCTCGCGTTTTTCTTCCAGGCGCCCGGTGTCGGCCACGGAAACGCCCTTGAGTTCTTCCTCGGTGTAACCGGTCACGCGGGTGAAGTATTCATTGACGGTAACGAAACGGAAGTTGCGGTCGAGAATGAAGATGCCTTCCGAGGCATTCTCGAATACGGTGGCGGAAAGCCGCAGCTGCTCCTCGGCCTGGCGGTGCTCGGTGATGTCGCGGCGGGTGCCGATCATGCGCACCGCACGGCCGTCCCTGGTCCATTCCACCACCCGGCCGCGGTCCTGGATCCAGCGCCATTTGCCGTTGATGTGCTGCATCCGGTACTCGACCTGGTACTGCTCGGTCTGGCCCTTGAAGTGCGCCACCATGGCCTTGCGTACCCGGTCGAAATCATCGGCGTGGATGAACTTCTCCAGATCCTGTATGCGACTTCCGAAATCCCGGGGCTCATAGCCGAGCAGGTAACTGAAATTGGCGTTGTAAGTCTCGCCGGTATTCAGGTTCCAGTCCCAGAGATAGACATTGCTGGCGTCCAGGGCGAGCTGCAGGCGGTGGCCGGTCGCGGCCAGTTCCCGGTTGGTGGCTTCCAGCTCCCGGGTGCGTTCGCGGACCATGGATTCCAGCCGGTCCTTGGCTTCCTGAAGGTGCTGGCGGGCTTCCTTGCGGTCACGGATTTCGCCAGCCAGCTTGTCGTTGAGCGCCTCGGCATCGGAGCGGGCGCGATCCAGGTAGTCGATCAGCGACTGGTTGCGGAACTGCAACTGCAACGAAGCCAGTGAGCTTGCATGAAGCCGGCGGGCGGCCAGCAGCATGAACGCCATGAAGACCAGAAGCTGGGCGTAGGCGACCGGGTTGTCCCCCAGTTCACTCAGCCAGATCAGGACCAGGCCGGGGGACATGGTGCTGAGCAGGTAGAGCGTGGCGGCGGGCAGATAGACGCCGTAACCGGTCATGGCGACAATGGTCAGTCCGATCACCAGTGCCGCGGCAATGGCCTGGTTGTGGATCATCTCGGGCTGGAACAGGGTCTCCAGCGGGTTCAGCAGGACCAGGCCGGCGCCGAAGAGCAGTGCGCTGGCGGTGGTGGCTGCAAGGATTGCCCAGCGCCAGTGCTGCAGCGGCGCGCCATCGCGCTCCGGTTGCAGCTGCCGTAGCAGGTGCAGGCCGGCCCCGCGCATCAGGATCACCACCAGCACGGCCGCCGCCCAGCCCACCAGCAGCGCCCGGCTGGTTTCAGTCTGCCAGTAGAGCCAGGCCATGGCGATGGCACAGGCCGCCTCCAGCACATTCATCAATGGCGTGGCACGCAGCAGCAGCCGTATCTGGGCATCGAGCAGCGTCTGGCCCTCGGCCTGTTTTTCCGGTGCCTTGTAGCGCAATGGGGGTCTCTCTGGCGGAGATGCTTGTTATTTCCGGTGTCTGAAGTGTACCCGGCGGTCGCCCGTGAAGAAACTGTGACGTGGCCGTAAGTGGCCAGCCTTAAAGTAATTTTACATCGCCCGGACCAACGGCAGGAGGCTGAGGAGCCCAATGCTGGCCGCATTTGCAGGGTTTCCCGGGGTGGCCGGATGGGGGACAATCTGCGCGCTGAAACAGGTACTGGCCGGAGGTTTTCCATCGCAATGCAATACCCTGCCGCCCGTCTTTCCACCCCCCGAAAGGGAACCGGAATCCATGGATGATGTTACGGAACTGCTCGACGGGCTGAACTCCGCCCAGCGCGCGGCCGTGGCCGCCGACGATCGCCATCTGCTGGTGCTGGCCGGCGCCGGCTCGGGCAAGACCCGGGTGCTGGTCCAGCGGGTGGCCTGGCTGGTGGCCACCGAGCAGGTCTCGCCCTTTGGCGTCCTGGCGGTCACCTTCACCAACAAGGCGGCCCGGGAGATGCGCGGGCGCATTGAACAGCTGCTGGAAATGCCCGCCTCGGGAATGTGGGTGGGCACCTTTCATGGCATTGCCCACCGGCTATTGCGCCAGCACTGGCAGGAGGCCGGGTTGCCGGAGCATTTCGAGATCCTGGACGCCGACGACCAGCTGCGGCTGGTCAAGCGGGTGGTCCGGGAAATGGGGCTGGATGAGCAGCGCTGGTCGCCCAAACAGGCGCGCTGGTTCATCAACAGCCAGAAGGACGAGGGTCTGCGCGCCCGGCATATCGAGCCTGGCGGGGATCTGTTCGTGCAGACCATGCAGAAGGTCTATGCCGCCTACGAGCAGGCCTGCAACCGTTCCGGGCTGGTGGATTTCAATGAGCTGCTGCTGCGCGCCCTGGAGCTGCTGCGTGACAATGAATCGCTACTGGGCCATTACCGGCGCCGGTTCCGTCATATTCTGGTTGACGAGTTCCAGGACACCAACGCCATTCAGTATGCCTGGCTGCGGCTGCTGGCCGGTGGGGAAAGCGGGCTGACCATTGTCGGCGACGACGACCAGTCCATTTACGGCTGGCGGGGCGCGCGCATCGAGAATATCCAGCGGCTCAGCCGCGAGTTCCCGGACCTGCGAACCGTACGCCTGGAGCAGAACTACCGCTCCACCGAGAACATCCTGCGGGCGGCGAACGCGGTCATTACGCACAACAGCGACCGGTTGGGCAAGGAGCTGTGGACCGAGGCGGGCGACGGGGACCCGATCCGCTATTACAGCGCCTTCAACGAGATCGACGAGGCCCGTTTTGTCGCCTCCACGGTGCAGAAACTGGCCGAAGGCGAGCTGATGCGCCGGGAAATGGCGGTGCTCTACCGCTCCAACGCCCAGTCCCGGGTGCTGGAGGAAGCCTTTCTCCAGGCCGGCATTCCCTACCGGATCTACGGCGGCCAGCGTTTCTTCGAGCGTCTGGAGATCCGCAACGCCCTGGCCTACCTGCGCCTGATCAGCAACCGGGAAGCCGACGCGGCCTTCGAGCGGGTGGTGAACACCCCGACCCGGGGGATCGGCGCGCGCACCCTGGAGGTTCTGCGCGAGCGGGCCCGCAATGATGGCACCTCCCTGTGGCGCGCCGCCGAGGCGCTGGTCGGCGGCGGCGCCCTGGCCGGCCGGGCCGCGTCCTCGCTGGGCCGGTTCCTGGATCTGGTGGGCAGGCTGGACAGCGAGACCGCGGGCATGGAACTCCATGAAAAGGCCGAGCATGTGCTGGTGCGCAGCGGCCTGATGGAATTCCACGGGGCCGAAAAGGGCGAGAAGGGCCAGCAGCGTCTCGAGAACCTGCGGGAGCTGGTCAGCGCCACCCGAGAATTCGACACCGCCGATCTGGAAGAGGGTGAGGACCCACTCACTGCCTTTCTCGATCACGCCGCCCTGGAGGCGGGCGAGGGACAGGCCGATGAACACGACGACGCCGTGCAGATGATGACCCTGCATTCGGCCAAGGGGCTGGAGTTTCCGGTGGTCTTCATTACCGGCATGGAGGAGGGGCTCTTCCCTCACCAGATGTCTTCCGACGACCCGCAGCGCCTGGCCGAGGAGCGCAGACTCTGCTATGTCGGCCTCACCCGTGCCATGCGCGAGCTCTATCTGATCTGCGCCGAGACACGTCGTCTCTACGGCAACGAGAACTACAACGCACCGTCCCGGTTTCTGCGCGAGATCCCCGCGGAGTTGATCGAGGAGGTGCGTGTACGCGGAGGCATCAGCCGGCCTGCCGCCGGCGGGCTCTCCGACCAGGGACCCGAAGGCATCGCCCTGGGCCAGCGGGTGATGCACCCGAAATTCGGCGAGGGCACGGTGCTGCACTTCGAAGGGCAGGGTGCCAACGCCCGCCTGCAGATCAACTTCGATGACGCGGGCACCAAGTGGCTGGTCAGCCAGTACGCACGGCTGGAGGTAATTTAGGGGCAAGAGACAAGGGGCAAGGAGCAAGGAGGAGAATCCTCCTGTCTCTTGAGGAGCATCTCGCAGAAGGGTCTGCAGCTGCAGGAGCGCTGCTTGCAGCTTGCAGCGCAAAAAAACCGGATGCCGGCACGGTATTCTGCGCCGCCCGTCCCCGTGTTAGTCAGGGGGCGTGCGGGGCAAGCAGGGTGGTCAGTTCTGTAGGAATTCGCCCGGGCGCCCGTATGCGAACCCGTTTGCGCCGGCTGGTCTCGCCTGCCTCGATGGTGACCCGTGCCTTGCTTACCCCAAAGGCCCCGGCCAGGAACTTTTTCAGCGCGGCGTTTGCCTTGCCGTCCACCGGTGGTGCGGAGATGCGGATTTTCAGCGCACCGTTGTGCTCACCGGCCAGCGCGTCGCGCCCGGCCCGGGGCTGGAGCAGGCACTCCAGGATCAGATCGTCCCCGTTGCGGCGTACCGCGACCACGACCGCGGCGCCCGGCTCAGGGCGAGAAGAACAGGATCATCAGGAACTGCAGTCCCAGCAGCACCACGATGGGGCTGAGATCCAGCCCGCCCATGGGAGGCATTATCCTGCGCACCGGGGCCATCAGTGGTTCGGTGATCTGCGCCACCAGCACAAAGAAGGGGTGCCTCGGATCCTGCATGATCCAGCTGAGCACCACACGCACGATGACCGCCACCAGGAAGTAGCCGAGCACGAACGAGCCCAGGCTGTTAAAGCTGATCAGAAGCAGTTGCTGTCCGGAGGGGTGGACGCCGAAACGCATCAGGAAATCCAGCAGCCAGACCTCGGCAACGATCAGCACCACGGTGACCAGTAGCGCGGCGAAATCCACCTGTCTGTTCGGGGGCATGATGCGGCGCAGTGGGGCCAGTACCGGGTTGGTGGCCTGGACCACGAACTGGGAGAGAGGGTTGTAGAAGTCGGCGCCCACCATCTGGAGGAGAAAACGGGTGAAGGCAAGGATAATGGCCAGGTGGAAGACGACACCCAGCAGAAAAGTGAAGGCCTCCTGGGGATTCATGGGCAACTCCGGTTTTTTCCAGGGTTTGGCGAAGCCCCGTAGTATCGACGCTGCGCACTGATTTGCAACCATTTGGCCCTTCGGGCCGGTGGGCAGTGCTAGGTCGATTGCCGGAGCCGTCCTGTTTCAGTTTCCGAGCTCTTCGGCGCGGCGGCGGGCGGCGTCGACGGCGCGCGAGACCAGGTCGCTGAAGCCGCCCTGCTGGAAGACCTCCAGGGCGGCGGCGGTGGTGCCGCCCGGCGAGGTGACCCGGGCGCGGAGGGTGGCGGGGTCGTCATCGCCGGTGGCCGCCAGCTCCGCGGCGCCCCGGGCGGTCTGCAGCACCAGCTTCCGCGCGGTCTGTTCATCCAGCCCCTGCTGTCTGCCCGCCTCGATCATGGCTTCCATCAGCAGGAAGAAATAGGCGGGTCCGGAGCCCGAGACGGCGGTGACCCGATCCAGGTCCTCTTCCTGCTCGAACCAGAAGCACTGGCCCACGCTCTCGAGCACCTCATGGGCCAGGGCCTGTTGCACCGGGGTGACCCCGGGCCCGGCGAACAGGCCGGTGGCACCGACCTGGACCAGCGAGGGGGTATTGGGCATGGTGCGGATGACCGGCACGCCATCGCCCAGCCATTCGCGCAGACGCGCCACGGGCACGCCCGCGGCGATGGAGATGACCAGCGGGGCCCTTTCGGCCAGCACCGGGCGCAATGCGGTGCAGACTTCCTCGATCTGCTGGGGTTTCACGGCCAGCACCAGAGCATCACACTCACGGGCCAGTGCGGCGTTGTCATCCAGGGTGGCAATGCCGTGGCGGCGGCTGACGGCCTCGCGCTGCCCCTGGTCCCGGTCGCTCATGCGGATCCGCTCCGGGGCCATGCCCCGGGCAATCATGCCGCCGGCCAGGCTGGAGGCCATGTTGCCGGCGCCGATAAAGCCGATGGTCTGCTCTTCCATGCTTGCCTCACTGACGGTTGTCCCGGGGGCCGAACAGGGCCGTGCCCGGGCGGATGATGGTCGCGCCCTCGGCGATGGCGGTCTCGAAGTCGTCGCTCATCCCCATCGACAGGGTATCCAGTTCGGGCATTGTATGGCGCAGCCCGGACAGTGTCATGGCAAGCCGGCGGAAGGCGTCGCGGTTGCCGTCTGGACTCCCGGCCCGGGGAATGGCCATCAGCCCGCGCAGGCGCAGCCGGGGAAGCTGTGCGATGGCGCGCGCCAGCGGGCCTGCCTCTTCGGGCGCGACACCGTGCTTGGTGCTTTCCCCGTCGATATTGACCTGGATGCATACATTCAGCAGCCCCAGTTCCTCCGGGCGCTGCCCGTCGAGCCGCCGGGCCACCTTTTCCCGGTCCACCGAGTGCACCCAGTCGAAGTGGCGGGCGATGTCCCGGGTCTTGTTGGACTGGACGGGGCCGATGAAATGCCAGCAAAGGGCCAGATCCGCCAGCTCGCGCTGCTTGTCCAGCGCCTCGCGCACATAGCTTTCGCCGAAATCCCGCACTCCGGCCTGGGCCATTTCCCGGACTTCCCCGGCCCCGCGGGTCTTGCTCACCGCCAGCAGGGTCACCGATTCCGCCCGCCGGCCGGCGTCCCCGGCCGCCCTGGCCATGCGCTCGCGTATCGCGGCGAGGCGGTCTGCGGCGATTTCCATTATTGAACGGCCTCCGGTGAAGGGGTACCTTAGTACGGTATTTTTCTGAGGTGCGCCCTTCGCGGGCAGCCCTCGCGCCGCCTGCCCGGTGGGCAGGCTTGATCATAACAGCGGCGGTTCATTCCGGATATCCGGCCGCCGGAAGTAAAACAACAGCAGTCGACGGATCCAGCATGGATATTACCGAGTTGCTCGCCTTCAGCGCCAAGAATGGTGCTTCGGACCTCCACCTTTCGGCGGGGTTGCCACCCATGATTCGCGTGGACGGGGATGTGCGCCGCATCAATCTGCCGGCCATGGAGCACAAGGAAGTCCACGGTCTCATCTACGACATCATGAACGACAAGCAGCGCAAGGACTTCGAGGAGTTTCTGGAGACGGACTTCTCCTTCGAGGTGCCCGGCGTTGCCCGCTTCCGTGTCAACGCCTTCAACCAGAACCGAGGCGCCGGCGCCGTGTTCCGGACCATTCCCTCCAAGGTACTGACCATGGAGGATCTGGGCATGGGCAAGGTCTTCCAGAAGGTTTCGGAATTCCCCCGGGGCATCGTGCTGGTCACCGGCCCCACGGGTTCGGGCAAGTCCACGACGCTGGCGGCCATGCTGGATTACATCAACAACAGCCGCTACGAACACATCCTCACCATCGAGGACCCGATCGAATTCGTGCACGAGTCCAAGAAGTGCCTGGTCAACCAGCGCGAGGTGCATCGTGACACCCTGGGCTTTTCCGAGGCGTTGCGCTCGGCGCTGCGGGAAGACCCGGACATCATTCTCGTGGGCGAGCTGCGGGACCTGGAGACCATTCGCCTGGCGCTGACCGCTGCCGAGACCGGGCACCTTGTGTTTGGCACCCTGCACACCACCAGCGCGGCCAAGACCATCGACCGGGTGGTGGACGTATTCCCCGCATCGGAAAAGGCCATGGTCCGCTCCATGCTTTCGGAATCGCTGCAGGCGGTGATTTCCCAGGCACTGCTCAAGAAACAGGGCGGCGGTCGTATCGCCGCCCACGAGATCATGATCGGCACCGCCGCGATCCGGAACCTGATCCGCGAGGACAAGGTCGCGCAGATGTATTCGGCCATTCAGACCGGCGGCCAGCTGGGCATGCAGACGCTGGACCAGTGCCTGCAGGGCCTGGTTCAGAAGAACCTGATCAGTCGCGAACAGGCCCGCGAGAAGGCCAAGCAGCCTGAATCCTTCTAGGGCGGCGACCGAAGTGCCCCGAGGGGGCTGGCTTACAGAGGAAACAGCATGGAATTCGAAGACCTGCTCAAGGTGATGGTGCAGAAGGAGGGCTCGGACCTCTTCATCACCGCCGGCGTGCCGCCTTCCATGAAGGTCAACGGCAAGATCCTGCCGGTTACCAAGACCGCGCTGACCCCGGACATGACTCGCGATATCGTCTTCGGCGTCATGACCGAGAAACAGCGCAAGGACTTTTCCGAGGACAAGGAATGCAACTTCGCCATTTCGGCCCGGGGTATCGGCCGCTTCCGGGTGAGCGCCTTCCACCAGCGCAACCTGGTGGGCATGGTAGTCCGCCGCATCGAGGTAAACATCCCGCAGCTTGATGACCTGCGCTTGCCGGCGATCCTCAAGGACATTGCCATGACCAAGCGGGGCCTGGCGATCTTCGTGGGCGCCACCGGCACAGGTAAATCGACTTCGCTGGCGGCGATGATCGGCTATCGCAACCGCAATTCCCGGGGTCATATCATCACCATCGAGGACCCCATCGAATTCATCCACCAGCACCAGAGCTGCATTGTCACGCAGCGCGAGGTGGGCATTGATACCGACTCCTTCGAAGTGGCCCTGAAGAACACGTTGCGGCAGGCGCCGGACGTGATCCTGATCGGCGAGATCCGCTCACGGGAAGTGATGGACAAGGCCATCGCCTTTGCCGAGACCGGCCACCTCTGTCTGGCCACGCTTCATGCGAACAACGCCAACCAGGCCCTGGACCGGATCATTCACTTCTTCCCCGCCGACCGGCATGACCAGTTGTGGATGGACCTTTCCCTGAACCTCAGGGCCATCATTGCCCAGCAGTTGATCCCCACGCCGGATGGCAAGGGCCGCAAGGCGGCCATCGAAGTGCTGCTGAACACTCCCCTGATCGCGGACAACATCCGCAAGGGCGAGGTGCATGCGCTCAAGGAGCTGATGAAGAAGTCGAGGGAGCTCGGGATGCAGACCTTCGACCAGCATCTCTACGACATGTACACGGCCGGCGAGATCACCTACGACGACGCCATGCGCCACGCTGACTCGCCCAACGACCTGCGTCTGATGATCAAGCTCGGGGCCGATAGCGATGCCGGCTCCCTGGACGATGCCACCCGGGGGCTGTCGATCGAGGATACGGAGTAGCGCTCCTTCGGAGCGCGGCTGCGGGCTACGGGCCGCGAGCTGCGAGCAGCAAGCGCCTCTTCGAGGCGCTGTGGCCGGTGGTCGGCCGTCAGTTGTCGGACCCAGCTTCGAATCTGGAACAGCGGTCAGCGAATGATCGCTTCTCCTCTGGCGAGGGTGCCGTAAACGGCCTTGCTCATTGCTGCGGCGTTGGCGATTGGAAGCCTCCCCCCGCGAGGGGAGGGTGTCGCAAGAGGATTTGTGGGAGCGCACCCTGGGGCGCGAAGAACCTGGCACCGTCCCGGAATCCAGGGCTTCGCGGCCTTGCTGGAGGGTCCCCTCTCCCCGCCGTGGGAGAGGGACAGGGAGAGGGGGGACCGAATTACGGGAAAGAATCAAGC
>SLJS01000018.1 GCA_007135015.1 Alcanivorax sp.
GCGGCGAGCGCGACTGCGATGTATCGCGCAATGACTGCATGGCCTGTCTGGGTGGCTGCCGGCGCTCGTCGAAGCAGAGCATGCCGGAGACTTTTCTGCGCAAGGCCCGTGCCCATGGTCTGAAGGTGGAAACCGGTTTCGAGGTGGACGGTCTGGTGCACCGTCGCGACGAAGTGGAGATCCACGGGATGCAACGCGGCGAGCACCGGCGGCTGCGGGCGCGTCGCTGTGTAGTGGCCGCCGGCACCCTGGGCACCAACCGCATCCTGCTGCGCAGCGGCCTGCGCAAAGAACTGCCCGCACTGGGCAAGCGTTTTTTCAGTCATCCGCAGTGGATGAACCTGGCCCTTTTCGATGAACCCGTCGATGCACACAAGGGCCCGCTCCAGGCGGTGAAATCCGACGAGCCCGACTTCCGCCGCCGGGGCTTCAAGCTGGAAAACGTTTTCGTGGGCCCGGTGGGCGCCAGCATGCTGATCCCGGCCCATGGCCGCGAGCTCCAGGAGTACATGAGCCGTTATCGCTACATGGCCAGCATGGAAGTCTGCCTGCGTGATCGCGTACCGGGGCGTATCCGTGTCAACGGAAAGGGACAGCTGCGCATCCGCAAGCCGATCCGGGGCACCGACCTCCGGCGCGGCCGCGACGGTGTACGGGTGGTTCGCCAGATCTACGAAGCCTTGAATGCCCGGGAGTTCATCACCTCGAATTTCAATTTCAGTCTTCACCAGATGGGCGGCTGCGCTCTGGGCTCGGACCCGCGCCACGCGGTCGTGGACCGGCGCTTTCGTGTCTTCGGCATGGAAAATCTCTGCATTGCCGACGGCTCGGTCTTCCCCTCGGCGCCGGGCATCAATCCTTCACTGACCATTATGGCCAACAGCCATCGCGCGGCCGGTGAGCTGCTGGCGGACTTCGGTGTGCCATCGACGGGAGCCGATCATGACTGAGTCGCGCTCACGTTATCTCCGCGCGCAACAGGTACAAAGCCTGGACCGCATTGGCGACCTCTACCTGCCGGGCACCGGAAGCATGCCCTCTTTTTCCGCCAGCCGTTGCAGCGACCATGTGGACAGCCTGCTTGAAGCCATTCCGCCCGGCGACCGCCGCAGTCTCGCGCTGCTGCTTTCGGTGTTGCGTGTTGTACCGCTGGCGCTGTTGCGACTTCTTCTGTGGTTCCTTGACCGCCACCATCGCTTTCCCGGGCTGCTGGCCGCACCGCCCCGGTTACTGAACCTGGCACTCAAGGGCACGGTAATGACCCTGTACTTCTCCGGCATGAACGGCGAGGATGGCCACGGCGCCGATGTCCACGCCGCCATGGCGTTTTCACTGCATTGTGAGCCGGACTGAAATCATGCCACGCCCCCTCTTCGACGAGTTCCCGGCCCTGTCTGCCGTGGTACCGCACAACCCGTTCGCGCAGTTACCCACGCCCGTGGAGCCGCTTGGCGTTGCACCCTATAGCTGGATCAAGCGCGACGACCTGACCCGTCCGGATTACGGGGGCAACAAGATCCGCAAGCTGGAGTTCATCCTCGGCGATGCCCTGCGCCGCGGAAAGAAACATGTGGTGACCTTCGGCGCCATCGGGACCAATCACGGCGTGGCCACTGCCCTGCTCTGCCGCGAAGCCGGGCTGGCCTGCACCGTGCTGTTGTTCGATCAACCCGTCACCCCGACCGTGCGCAAGAATCTCCACCTGATGCACAGCCTGGGCGCAAGGCTCATTCATACGCGAAGCCTGCCGCGCACCCTGATGCGATTTCATCTCAATGGCTGGCGCCTGGACCCGTCCAGTTATTTTCTTTTTGCCGGCGGCTCCGGCGTCGCGGGCACACTCGGTTTCGTCAATGCGGCGCTGGAGCTCCGTGACCAGATCGATGCCGGAGAACTCCCGCGTCCGAGCGCCATTTATTGCCCGGTGGGTTCCGGGTCCACGCTCGCGGGGCTGACCCTGGGCATGGATATTGCCGCCCTGCCGGTCAAGGTGGTGGGCGTGCGTGTATTTCCAGCGCGGCTGGGGCCCTTCCCGGCCTGCACCACCGATACCGTGCATACCCTGATGCGCCATACGCGCACCTTTCTGATGAAAAACCTGCGCCGCTCACTGCCGCCACCGAGCCGGCCGGTGCTGCTCGACGATTTTTACGGCGACGGCTATGGCATGTCCACGGAGGAGGGCCGGCAGGCAATGGAGAAGTTTTCCGGACACGGCATCGAACTGGAACCCACCTACACCGCCAAGGCCGCCGCGGCCTTCCTGCGGCGCCGGGAAACCGGCCAGGGCCCGGTGCTCTACTGGCATACCTGGAATTCCCGGGAGACTTCCGCTCTCCGGAACGAAAGCATCGATGCCCTGCCCGCTTCGCTGAGCAGGATGCTGTAAAAGAGTCCAAGGCACCGCAGGAGCGCTGCTCGCAGCGCGAAGAATCTGGCTCCGTGCCGGAATCAGGGTTATTCGCGCTGCAAGCAGCGCTCCTACAGCCTATTGCGACATGCTGTGAGGCAAATCGTGGAATCGAAGATGGAAGATGCGTAATGCCCGCCTTTCCCTAACGCTCCCGACCGGTTCCTCTCGGCTTGCGCTGCCGGGATGTTCCGGGCAACCAGCCACCAAGGCAAAGGCCCGCCCAGATCATCACCTGGGCGGCCAGGATCAGTGCGCCGTATTCGGTAAAAAAGGCACCGGCCGCCGCGCCGCCGGCTTCCATGCCCCCTTCTTCCGACCGGGCCGCGGCCATGCTGCCCACCAGGAAAATCAGCAGCAGATCGATCGTCACGACGAGTGGAACGAACCAGAGCAGGCCCCAGAAAACCCGCAGCAGCAGCCCGCGTTCGGGCGGATTTTCCGCCTCGTGGATCAGTCGCGCCAGCCGTTCCAGTTCGTCGCGTGAGTCGGACATGGCAGGAAGCCCTTCGGGGAAAAAGAAAATGGTACCCGCAAGTAAAAAGAAACCCGTGGCAGGGAGCAACCCCCGCCCGGGGGGGCCGTCAGCCGTAGCCCGGGTGAAGCGAAGCGCAACCCGGGGCCACGAAGCAGCCGAGCGGGATTCGCCGGCACCATGAACAGGATCGTGGGTTGCAACCGCTCTGGAACAATACCCGGATTACGGCCTTCGGCCTTCATCCGGGCTACGGCACTTGCACTCGCCTCTCGCC
>SLJS01000045.1 GCA_007135015.1 Alcanivorax sp.
CCTTGTCCCTTGTCCCTTGTCCCTTGTCCCTTGTCCCTTGCCCCTTGCCCCTTGCCCCTTGCCCCTCAGAATCACCTTTCCTTGCGATCCCCGATCTCCTCGGCCGGCACTTCGAACAGCAACCTGTACGCCTCGTCATGCCCCTGGCCGAAACGCTCCGGCGCCGTGTCGTAGGTGAATTCGATCATCAGGCCGTTGGGGTCCATCAGGTAGAACGAAAAACAGAAATCATGATCCACTTCCCCGAGCACACGCAGGCCCTGTGCCTTCACATGGTCACGCAGCGCCGTCCAGGCCTGCTCATCCGCCATCCGAAAGGAAACATGGTTCACCCAGGGCGGCAGGCCCAGTCCGGTGGAAGGATCCGTGCGGTAATCCTCCTTTTCGCCCACATTGTGGATTTCGAAGAACCCCAGGTCCTGGCCCATGCCCATATCGAAGAAGAAATGGCGAAAGTGGCCGTCACCATGCTGGTGGTTTTCGCAATGCACCAGGGGAAAACCCAGCTTGTTCTGGTAGAAGTCATAGGTCTTGCGGGAAGAGCGGGTCCCGAAGGCGATATGATGAATACCCTGCACCGGCGGCTTTTGTTCACTCATTATGGTATTCCCCTTCTGTCCTTTGGTGGCCCGGACGCCGCTGGCGCAGCCGGGCAGCTTCACCCGGATAATGCCAGCCCGGCGCGTACCTGCCACTGACGGAATCCACCACGCACGGGCCAGGGGAAGTCATGCCGCAAGGAAACAGGCATAATCGACCCCTGGCCCGGATATTGCGCCAAATGCCCTGTACTTCGCGCCGCGGATGGTCGTCGTCAGGCGTGCTCGCGACTGAAGCCGTAGCAGGGACTACGGCGGAAGGAGCATGTGCGCCTGACGGCGGCCAGACCAAGCGAAGTGCAGGGCATTTGGCGCAATATCCGGGCCCTGGGACGGGGGCGCCATGGAGTACGACCTTTCACTGTTTTTCATCGCGCTGCTGCTGGCCTCCGGGCTGGCGGCCGGGTTCGTCAACACCATCGCCGGCGGCGGTGGTTTCCTGACCCTGTCCGTGCTGCTGCTGATGGGCATTCCCGCCGATGTGGCCAACGGCACCAACCGGGTCAGTGTCTCCGCCCAGTCCCTGGAGGGCGTACGCGGCTTCCACCGGCACGGAGCCCTGGACATTCCGGCCATCCTGCCCATTCTCGCGCCCACGGTGAGCGGCTCCGTGATCGGCACTCTGCTTGCCTCCTACATGCCCGTGGAGCTGCTGCGCCCGGCGCTGCTGATCGTGATGATTACCATGGCAACCGTCATGATGATCCGGCCCCGGTTGATGACACCGGCTGCCGAAGAAATACCCAAACGCCTCGCCGAATCCCCGGGAGGCTGGGCCGCACTTTTCGCCGCGGGGCTCTACGGCGGCTTTATCCAGGGAGGTGTGGGCTTTCTGCTGCTGTTCGCCCTGGTGGGCGTGATGCGCTACAGCCTGGTGCAGGGCAACGCACTGAAACTGGTCTGCACCTTCATCTTCGGGGCGGTGGCCCTGGCCATTTTCGCCATCCGCGGACAGGTGCTGTGGATCCCGGGGCTGGTCATCACCGTGGGCACGCTTATCGGGGTGCGCTATTCCGTGAACTTCGCCGTCCGGGCGAAAACCGAAACCCTCAGGAATGTGCTGCTGCTTGCAGTCATTGGCGCCTGTGTCGCCGCCTTTTTCCGATAGTGGGCTACCTTGCTTCCCGCCCGGGCAGGCGCGGCGTCCTCCACGAATTGCCGTCCACATCGTAAAGGAAGCCGTTAGAAACACCGTGATATCAATACAATATCGACACTGCGAGCATCGTAACCTGCTAATCAAATCTGGCGGAGCATAGGCCGGACTGGTATGTTTTTCGTAGGGACGCTCCCCGCTTTCAGGGGCAGGGACTTGCGACCATGCCCCCCGCGAGACGGCGACCTGCCGGACGGACAACCGCTGCATCAACGGGGGGTACTCATCATGGCTACCGAGGCGACCAGGTCGATGAGCAATACAGTCGAATCCTCCCGGTTTGGCATGTCCCGGCTGCTGCAGGATGTCTTCTCAATGCAGGAGGGCACGGCCGGAGCCCTTCTCCAGCGGCTTCTCAGCGCCGCCCGGTTGCACCTGGGCATGGAAGTCGCCTTTATCTCGGAGTTCAGGGAAGGTCGCCGGGTCTTCCGGTATGTGGACGAAGCAGAGCGGATCGACCTGCTGAAAGTGGGCAACGGCGATCCTCTGGACGAAAGCTATTGCCAGCGGGTGGTCGACGGCCGCCTCCCCGAGCTGATCCGGGACGCCCAGCGGGTGGAAGAAGCCCGGAAGATTCCGGCCACCGAGGCACTGGGCATCGGCGCCCATCTGAGCACCCCCATCCGCCTGAAGGATGGCGCCGTATTCGGCACCTTCTGCGCATTCAGCTTTCACGCCGAGCATACCCTGAACGAGCGGGATCAGGCGCTTATGCGGGTGTTCGCCGATATCGCGGCAGAACTGATCGAACAGGACATACAGCGGATACGCGAAGAGGAAAGCCGGCGGAAACATGTCAGCAGCCTGCTTGGCTGGAATGGATTCCACATGGTCTGGCAGCCGATCGTGGAGATCGCTTCCGGACGGATCACGGGAGTGGAATCTCTGGCGCGCTTTCCGGGCGTCGACGGAAAGGGTCCGGAGGAATGGTTCCGTGATGCCGCCAGTGTAGGCCTTACCGAGCAGCTCGAGTCCACGGCGGTGGACAAGGGCCTGCAAGTGCTCGAACAACTCAAACCCGGACAGTACGTGGCCTGCAATACCAGCGTCCAGGCACTGATGGACGGAGATGTGATCCGGCGTCTGGAACGGGCACCCCTGGAGCGGGTGGTACTGGAGATCACCGAGCATGATGTCATTGAGGACTATGAAAGGGTGCTCGGCGCCCTGGCTCCGCTGCGCGAGAAGGGACTGCGCGTGGCGGTGGATGACGCCGGAGCCGGCTACGCCAGCCTCCGCCATATCCTCCGGCTGCGCCCGGACATCATCAAGCTGGACATCAGCCTCACCCGGGATATCGACACGGACATCACCCGCCGCTCACTGGCCCTTGCCCTGGTCCGTTTTGCCGGGGAAATCGGCAGCACGCTGGTGGCCGAGGGCGTGGAGACCCGGGAAGAACTGGACACCCTGGCTGAACTCGGCGTGGATACCGCCCAGGGCTTTTTCCTGTGCCGGCCACAAGCCGGAGAAGCACTGCGGGATGTTCTCGGGCAGAGCCTTTGCTGAATACCCCCCCCGGGCAAGCACCGCAAAATAATGCTGCTTCCGCGCGGCCGCCTGCGGGCCGGCCCCTCGATCGGTTACCGCACCCGCTCCGACAGGGTCTCGGGCTGAACCAGCCTGCCGGTAACGGGAAAACGGATGACCACCTGCAGGCCTCCGCCCGGATGGTTTTCCAGTTTCATGGTGCCGTGGTGCATGTCCACAATGCGCTTGACGATGGCCAGCCCCAGCCCCGAGCCGCTCAGCGAACGGGCCAGGTCACCACGGGAAAACGGCTCCATCAGTAGTTCCATTTCCTCCTCCGGCACCCCCTCGCCGTGGTCGCGCACCACCAGCACCACCTCGCCATGCTCCATGCGCGTACGCACCTCCACCGGCGGGCGACCGTACCGGCCGGCATTGGTCAGCAGATTGGAGAGCAGCCGCTTGATGGTCAGTGGCTTGAGCATCAACCGGGGGATCCGCCGCAGCTTGAGTTCGATAGCAAGCTCCCGATACTTGCCGCAGACTTCGCCGATCAGGTGGTTCAGGTCCTGGTATTCCGCCTCTTCGTCCGCACCGTCGCGAATAAAGGCGATGAACTGATCGAGAATCGCGTCCATGTCCTCGATGTCCGCGATGATCCCTTCACTGAGCTCCGGGTCGCCGAGAAACTCCGCCGACAGGCGCAGCCGGGTCATGGGTGTGCGCAAATCATGGGAGACCCCGGCGAGCAGCAGAGCGCGATCGCGCCGCGCCTGTTGCAGCTCGCGGGCCATGCGTACCAGTGCGCGATTGACGGCCACTACCTCCTCCGGGCCGGAATCATCCACTTGCTCGGACTCAGGATCCTCCCGCCCGAGCCTGGCCACCCTTCGCTCCAGGCGCTTGAGCGGGCGATTCAGCCCGCGGGCGATCAGCAGGGCTCCAAGCACCGCGAAAAACGGCATGGTCACACCCCAGCCGATCAGCAGGTAGCGATCATAGTGACGAAAGAAATTCATCGGCACCCGCAGCCAGTGCTCTCCCAGCGATGGGGCATTGATCCACAGGATCGGGGTGCGTCCCTCCTCGTAGCGCACCTCCACGGGCTCGTCCATGAGTTCCTCCATTTCCTTGCGGAAACGGTCTACCACCGGGCCGGCGAACAGGGGCTTGTCCTGGTCCACCGGCCCCGGGTCGGAAGCCGGCTCGATACCCGTGGCCCGCGCCACGCCGTCGGCCAGCCCCCTGTCCCGGGTTTCCGGATAAATGGAAACCTGGGCCTGCAGCACGGTGAGCCGGGAGGTTTCGCTGATGCCGGGCAGATAGGCATAGCGCACGAAGAACCAGAGGGTAAGCGCCTGACTCAGCCCGATGACCAGCCCCACCACCAGCGCGGAGCGGGCAAAGGCGGTCTTGGGAAACAGACTCAGGCGAACCACGGAAAGCCTCGACCCGCGATGACGTCAGTCCGGAACGAAGACATAACCCACCCCCCAGACCGTCTGCAGGAACCGGGGACTGGATGCGTCTTCTTCCACCAGACGCCGCAACCGTGAAACCTGCACATCAATGGAGCGCTCCATGGCACTCCACTCCCGGCCCCGGGCCAGGTTCATCAGCTTGTCCCGGGTGAGCGGCTCATGGGGGTGCTGCACCAGCGCCTTGAGCACGGCAAACTCCCCGGTGGTCAGGGCGGTCTCCTCGCCGTCGCGGGTGAGCGTGCGCCGGGACAGATCCAGCGTCCAGGGCCCGAAGGTGACCTGCTCGCTTTCCCGGCTGGGCGCGCCCGGCACCTCCCGCTGGCGGCGGCGCAGCACCGCCCGGATGCGCGCTTCCAGCTCACGGGGATTGAAAGGCTTGGGCAGGTAGTCATCGGCCCCTGCCTCCAGCCCCTCGATGCGTTCGCTGTCGTCGCCCCGGGCGGTAAGCATGATCACCGGCATGGCATTGTCCTGCTCACGCAGACGCCTGCATATGGAAAGGCCGTCCTCGCCGGGCAGCATCAGGTCCAGCACCATCAGCGAGTACAGTTCCCTGCCCAGCGCCCGGTCCATCTGTTCGGCATCGCCGACGCCCTTCACCTGGTAGCCCTTTTCCTCCAGGAAACGCTGCAGGAGTCCGCACAGGCGCGCATCGTCGTCCACGATCAGAATCTTTTCCGGTGGTTGTTCCGCCGCCACCATCCGCTCCCCCTTGCCAGGGCCTGTTGATACAAGCGGCATATTGTCGCCGCTCCCGGAGCAATGCAACACAATTGCCCGCACGCCCTTTTTCCGGCAGGCTTTGGCGGCGCCTGATCATTATAACTCCCCACAAGGAGCCACCGTGGAACCCCGGGAACCCGCCTCCCCGCTCTCGCACCGCGAGAGGCTGCGCAACCGCTGGCGACAATTGCCTCCGGCGGCTCGACTGCTGCTCGCGACCCTGGCGCTGGGGCTTCTGCTGTGGGCCCTGCGCCCCTCGGCGCCGGAGCGTCAGGTGGACGACCCCCATGCCCGGGTGTTCTACGAGACCGCCCGCATCGGCAGCTTCCGCCCGGAATTGCACCTGTTCGGCCGGGTTGAATCCCCGGAAACGGCCACACTGACGGCTTCGTTCACTGGCGAGCTCGGATCGGTGCCGGCACGGGCCGGCCACCACGTCGAAAGAGGCGAGCTGCTGATGGAGGTGGACCCGCAAGAGGCGGAACTGCTGCTGACACAACGGGAAGCCGAGCTGGAACAGGCGCTGGCGCAACGCGACAGCGCCAGACAGCGCCATCGCAGTGACCGGAAAAACCTGGAGCTTGAACAGGAACTGGTGGACACCGCGGTCCAGCGCATGCAAAGACTTGAACGCCTGCGCGGCAATGACATGGCCTCCCAGTCACAGCTTGATGACGCCCGGGACGCCCTGGCCCGCGCGCGGCTTGCACTCAACAGTCGCGAGCTGGCGGTGCTCGACCAGGAACAGGAAATGCGCCGGCTGGAGGCCCGCATCCGCCAGGCCCGTGCCGCCCGGGACCAGGCGGCGCTGGACCGGGCCCGGACCCGGGTGGAAGCACCCTTCGACGGACGGGTCAGCCGGGTTCATGTGGCGGCGGGTGAGCGCGTCCGCCCTGGCGAGCCTCTGGTCACACTGTACGATTCCCGGGGGATGGAAGTGCGCGCGCAGATCCCGTCCCGGTATCTGCCCGGCGTGCGGCAAGGGCTTGCCGGCGAGGCCAGGCTGACGGCACGTGCCCGCATGGAAGACGAGCAACTGGAACTGGAACTGCTGCGCCTGGACGGAGAGGTCGGCCGGGGCCGGGGGGGCGTGGACGCGCTGTTCCGGATACTGGAGCCAACGCTGCTGCCGGAGCCGGGCCGGACCCTGGAGCTGGCACTGCGCCTGCCCGCCCGCGACGACCTGGTGGCCCTGCCGCCCACGGCCCTCTACGGGCTGGAGCGCCTCTATCGCATTGACGAGGATAACCGCCTGGAAGGCATTCGCGCCGAGCGGGCCGGCGAATGGCTCGACCCGGAACGCCAGTCCCGGCTGCTCTTTCACAGCCCGGCGCTGCGCTCCGGCGACCGGCTGCTCACCATGCAACTGCCCGGCGCCATTGACGGACTGCGCGTGGCACCCCAGCAACAGGGCATGACCCCCCTGCCCGGCAAACGGAACGGGCCCGATGAGTGACGGTGACTCCCATCGCGGCGTGATCCCGCGCTTCGCCGGCCACCGGGTGGCCGCGAACCTGCTGATGCTGCTGATGATCCTCGGCGGACTCATCGGCCTGCAGCGGCTCAACACGCAGCTGTTCCCGGATTTCGAATTCGACTTCATCAGCGTCAACATCATCTGGCAGGGAGCGAGTCCGGAAGATGTGGAGCAGGCGATCACCATTCCGGTGGAGCAGGCGCTCAAGACCGTGCCCAACACCCGCAGCCTGATTGCCCGCTCCACGGATGGCCGCGCTTCGCTCTTTCTGGAGATGGAAGACGGCACCGATCTCAATCGGGCCCTCGACCAGGTGCGCCAGCGCGTCGAGCAGGTGCGCAACCTTCCCGCCGACGCCGAGCGGCCGGCGATCCGGCAGATCGAGCGTTACTCCCCGGTGGCCAATCTGGTGGTCTACACGCAACGGGGCAGCCTGGCGGAGTTGCGCCCGCTCGCCCGGGAAATGGAAAACCAGCTGCTGGCCCGCGGCATCGGGCGGGTGGAATTCGCCGGGCTGCCCGACGAGGAGATGGCCATTCAGGTGCCGTCGGCGACGCTGCAGGAACTGGGGCTGCCGCTGGACGACATTGCCGCCCGCATCCGCGAATTCAGTCGCGACATCCCCGCCGGCACCCTGGGCCGCGACGAAGCGGCCAAGCAGCTGCGCGCCCTGGGCCAGCGCCGTGACGAAAGCGGCTTCGCCGATCTGGCCATCTTTACCGACGAGGACGGTCGCGTGCTGCGACTGGGGGATTTCGCCCGGATCGAACGCCGCCCCCGGGACGACCAGCCACTGGTTTCCTTCAACGGCCACCCGGCCATCGAACTGCAGGTGCTGCGGACCGAACAGGAGGACTCACTGGAGTCCGCGCGTATCATGAATGAATGGCTGGCCGAGTTTCGCCAGGGCCTGCCCGACGGCGTGGACATCGAGGTCCATGCCGAAACCTGGCAACACCTGCGCGACCGCATCCGGACCCTGCTGTTCAATGGCCTGACCGGACTGGCGCTGGTCATCGCCGTCCTGTTCTTTTTCCTCAATGCGCGCGTGGCCCGCTGGGTGACCATCGGCATCCCGGTCTCGTTTCTTGCCACCCTGGCCGTACTGTACGCCGCCGGGGGAAGCATCAACATGATCAGCCTGTTCGGCCTGATCCTGGCGCTGGGCATCATCGTCGACGATGCCATCGTGGTGGGCGAGGATACGCTCACCCATTTGCAGAAGGGCCATGCGCCCCTCGATGCCGCCGTACGCGGCGCACGGCGCATGTTCTGGCCAGTGGTCGCCTCCAGCCTCACCACCATTGCCGCCTTCGCCCCGCTGGCGCTGATGGGCGGGCCCATGGGCAAGATCGCCTTCGATATTCCCTTTGTGATGATCTGCGTGATCATCGCTTCGCTGGTGGAATGCTTTCTGGTACTGCCCGGACACCTGCACCACAGTTTCGCCTCCGCCCGGTCCGGAACCTCCGAACTGCGCCAGCGAATCGACGCGGCCTTCCACCGCTTCCGCGAAGAGCGCTTCCGCCGCTGGGTCACCACCGCCATTGAGCACCGCTATGTGGTGGTCACGGCCGCCTTCTGTGCCTTCGCGCTTGCCGTGGCCATCGTGGCCTCGGGCTGGCTGCGCTTTACCTTCTTCCCACCCGTGGATGCCAACCAGCTCCGGGCGGTCGCCGAGTTCCACTCGGGCACCGACCCGCAGACCGTGGATCGCTTCATGGACCATCTCAAGACGAGCCTCCGGGAGGCCGACGAGGCCCTGGACGAGCGCATCGTCTCCACCGTGGTCCAGCACCACGGCGTGGCCCGGGGTTTCGCCACGCCCGGGGGCGTACTGGCGCGGCGCGGGGATGAATACGGCACCCTGCTGGTGGAAGTGGACACCAGCCCGGGCCGGCGCATCAGCAACGACGCATTCCTGCGCGCCTGGCGCGAACGCATCGAGAAGCCGCCGGGGCTGGACAAACTGACCCTGGCCCAGCCCGAGCAGGGACCACCCGGACGGCCGGTGGAGATCCGCCTGTCCGGCGCCGACACCCGGGAACTCAAGGAAGCCTCCCTGGCGGTACAGCAGGCCCTGTCCCGGTACGCGGGCATCAGCAACGTGGACGATGACCTGCCCTGGGGCAACGAACAGCTCACCTTCGAGCTCACCAGCCAGGGCCGGGCGCTGGGCCTGACCCTGGCCGGGGTGGCCCGCCAGCTGCGCGGCGCCTTCGACGGCAGTGTCGCCCAGATGTTCAATGACGAGGACGAGGAAGTCGAAGTGCGGGTGATGCTGCCGGACACGGAGCGCCGGCAACTGGCCGCGCTGGACCGGCTGCCGATCCTCTCGCCAGCCGGAGAGACCCTGGCGCTTTCGGACGTGGTGACCTTTTCCTCGCGCCAGGGCGTGGATCTGCTGCGCCGCGTGGACAGCGCGCGGTCGGTGGTGGTTTCAGCCGACCTGGACCCGGGCGAAGGCAACGCCTCGGAAATCGTGGCGTCGATGAGCCGCGAATTCCTTCCCGAACTCCAGGCCCGTCACGGACTCCGAGTGGACTACGAGGGGCGCCTGGCCGACCAGGCGGAAAACCTGCGCGACATTCGCACGGGCCTGTTCATCGGCCTGGCACTGATCTATCTGGTCCTCACCTGGGTGTTCAGCGCCTGGTCCTGGCCCCTGGTCATCATGACCGCGATCATGTTCGGCTTTGTCGGCGCGGTGATCGGCCATCTCTTCATGGGCCTGTTCGGGGTGCACTTTTCCATGTTCTCCATCATGGGCCTGTTCGGCCTGTCGGGCATCATCGTCAATGATTCCATCGTGCTGCTCACCTTCTATCAGCAGCTGCTGCGCGACGGGCTGGACCGTTTCCCGGCCATTGTCGAGGCCTGCACCCAGCGCCTGCGGGCGGTGCTGCTGACCTCCATCACCACCATCGCAGGGCTGACGCCGATCCTGTTCGAGGGATCCATGCAGGCCCAGTTCCTCAAGCCCATGGCCGTGAGCATCGTCTTCGGCCTGGCGTTCGGAACCGTGCTGATCCTGGCGGTGGTGCCAAGCATGCTGATGATTCTCGAAGACCTGCGCCCCCGGGTCCTGGCGGCCGCCGCGCATCTTCGCCCCGCAGCGCTGTTGCACTCGGGTGCGCGGGCATGGCAATTCCGCCCCGCCCCGGACTCCGGGGCGCTTCAGGCTGAACGGGGGCTCGGCGGGTCGCTGGCGCCGGCTATGGTACTGATGCTGGCATCCGGGGCACTGCTTATCGCGGAGCTGCTGCGCGCCGCCGCGTTGCTGGAGCCCGCCGCACCGGGTCTGCCCGCGCTGGTGACCGCATCCATGGCCCTGCTGCTGGCCGGCTGGGGACTGGCCATGGAAGCACTGCTGCGCCACCGGCACCAGGCGCCAGGCCGCACCCGCGTCTTTCTGTTCGCCGCCGTGGTGCTGCCGCTGGGGCTGACCGTGCTGCTCGAACATGCGTCGACGCCCGCCGGCAGGGAAATTGCCCTGGCCGAGCTGGCCGTGGGACAGTGGCGGCTGGCCGCCTTCCAGACGCTGGTGGCCACGGTGGTGCTGCCCCTGCTTTTCTGGAGCCGGCGCGCGGCGGCCACCTTCTCGCCGGCCACCCGGGGCCAGCGCGACGCAGAGACATGAGGATCCGGGGCCGAATGCGCGACGGCGCCTTGCGGGTCAATGGGTTACGACGTGCCGGCGGGGCAGGGAATTGTGCCGCGGGGCACGGAACGGGCCGAATCAACGGGTTCCCTGACGCCTGTTCCCTGCTATGATTACGCAAGCCGGGAATCGCACACACCGGATAACCCGGTACTGACCAAGGAGACAATAATCATGGCGAAGATTCTGGTAGTGGACGATTCGCCCAGCCAACTCGCCAATCTGGTGAAGCTTGTTGAAGCGCAGGGCCACGAGGCCGTCAGCGCAACCAATGGCATGGAAGGCGTGGAAATGGCGCGCTCGGAAAAGCCGGACGTGATTCTCATGGACGTGGTAATGCCGGAGCTGAACGGCTTCCAGGCCACCCGCAAGATCACCCGGGACCCCGAGACCAGCCATATCCCCGTGCTGATCGTCACCACCAAGGACCAGCACACTGACAAGGTCTGGGGCGAACGCCAGGGTGCGGCCGGCTACATCGTCAAGCCGCCGGACGAGAAGGACCTGGCCGCGCGCATCAGCGACCTGCTTGGCTGACCCGCGCCCGCCGGGTCGCCGGTGCGCGTGCGGCCGCACCGGCGCATCGGCGCCAGCCCCCGGCAACACACCCCTTTCAATCTCTCAGCGGCGGGAATAAGATTCCGGCCGTTTCCTTTCGCCGACCGGAACCTCCTCGCACCATGCAGAGCATCCCCGACACCATCGCCAGCGAGCTCCACTGTCGTGCCGAGCAGGTCGCCTCCTGCATCGCCCTGCTCGACAGCGGCGCCACCGTCCCGTTCATCGCCCGTTACCGCAAGGAGGCCACGGGCGGGCTGGACGACACCCAGCTGCGCAACCTGGAAGAACGGCTGGGCTACCTGCGCGAGCTCGAGGACCGGCGCGAGCTGGTGCTGCGCACCATCGCCGAACAGGACAAGCTGACCCCGGAACTGGAAAAGGCCATCCGGGCGGCGGACACCCGCACCCGACTGGAAGACCTCTATCTTCCCTACAAGCCGAAACGTCGCACCCGGGCCCAGCTCGCCCGGGAAGCAGGGCTGGAACCGCTGGCCGAAAGCCTGCTGCAGGATCCTGACCAGGACCCGGCCACCGCCGCCACGGCCTGGCTGAACACGGAACATGCCATTACCACCGCCGACGAGGCGCTGGAAGGCGCCCGACAGATCCTCATGGAACGGTTCAGCGAGGACGCGGAGCTTCTCGAACGCCTGCGCGCCTTCCTGTGGAGCAAGGCCCGGATCCGCTCGGTGGTGACCGAGGGCAAGGAAAAGGAAGGCGCCCGCTTCCGGGATTACTTCGACCATGCCGAGCCGCTGGCGCGTATCCCCTCCCACAGGGCGCTGGCGCTTTTCCGCGGGCGCAAGGAAAAGGTCCTGCAGGTATCCATGGTGCTGCCGGACGAACTGGAGCAGGCCCAACCACACCCCTGCGAGGCACAGATCACGGCTGCGGCGGACTGGCAGCACCGTGGCCGTGCCGCCGATGACTGGCTGGCCCGCACCATGCGCTGGAGCTGGAGCGTGAAGCTGTTTCCGAAAATGGAAACCGAGCTGCTCGCCCGCGTGCGTGAAGAGGCGGAGGCCGAAGCCATCC